>CAYWIC010000120.1:0-16835 GCA_964458115.1 uncultured Anaerolineales bacterium
ATTAAACTTTTCCCTTTTTGAGGAGAGCTGACAGTAACCTTTTTGGACAGCCCCACCCCTACATCTGGATAGTCCCACGGCGTTTCCCAGAGACCCACAAAATTTCTTCCAGGTATAATTGTTTTGCTATCTAACGGATAAATTCGAAAAAGGAATTCCCTTTTTCGAGATCTTCTCATTAGGTTGAGTCGTTGTAAATTGAGGTTATTCAATATGAAGAACACTAAGAGAAAAACCATAATGAAGCTTCTCGTTTTTTCGTTGGACACATTTGGAATTGTGTTCGTGGTTGGAGCAGCATCACTTGACCTGATACAAAACGATTCTGGTTTCTATGAAATTGGTCTCATTCAAAAAATTATCATTTTGATCGGTTTGTTGATAACCCTGGGGAGCAATTTTCTCATCCGGCCAACGTCTATCTGGAAAACATCCTTGACGACCAAATTCCCTGCCTCAGCTGTCTTCTGTATCAGCGTATTGTTGCTGGTGATCAATTTGATTGGCCTGGCATTTCCGCTTCGCAACCCGGCAGTCTACGAGGGACTCGAATATGCCGGCAAGATACGCACTCCACAATACTCATCTGAAGAAGTTTTCGCGCGGATGGATCGCGACGCGTCCATCGATGAGCAATATCCAGAATATGTAAAAAGATTGAACAAACTCATTTTCGACGGAACCGTACATTACTGGGTAGAATTCGAAGATAGCAACGCTTACAATCTGCGTATCCCTATTCACGAAAACTGGTTGATCTATTTTTCTCGAATTCTGCTGGGGGAACGGGACAATTATGAGTTTTGTCGCGCTGAAAGAGCCATCGAACGATCAACCTGCGTTTGCTCGCAATCTTCGAAAATATTGGCCGATATCCTGGGAAGGAACCGAATTCCAGCGCATATCGTCGGACTAGAAGGCCACGTAGTCACCCGCGCCCGCGTGGATAAAGAAACCGACCAGTGGTGGATTTTGGATGCGGACTATGGAGTTGTCCTCGAGCACGACATCGATGCAATTGAAGCCAACCCCGAAATCGTACAAGCTGCCTATGAAGACCAGGGTTACAGCCAAAGGGTAATCAATACGCTAATCGAAATCTATGGCCCAGAGGGGAACTTCATCATCGATGAGAATCACCAATGTGGAGAAGAGGACCATCTATACCTCTTGAAATGGCTCCTTCCAATCTTGGGGTTCTGGCCTTTTGCAACATTTATTGTCGTTTATCAGTTCAGAAAACCCGAGCACTAACTCCAGCCAAACGTGGAATTCTCCAGAAGACAGATATGGCTGGGATGCTCCGCATCCCAGCCATATCTGTTTTCCGAGATCAACGTGACTTCAGTTATTGCTGAACAGAGCAATCTTCCACTTCCTCAAGTGGATACAACGTCCAAATCCCTACATGATCAAAGGTAAATTTTGGCTCATAGAAACAGAATAGTGGCTCTGTGACCCACTGAACCCAGGCGTTATTCTCTTCACTCCAATCTTCGGTTTCATCGGTATAGCGGATTCGCTGAGGATCAACCACGATCAAAGAAAAACGCTGTTTGGCCAAATCATCGTAAAAAGGCGTGAAGTATTCCACATCCCCTGCCAGGGCTCGATCCATCACCTGTTTTTTTTCATATTCTGGGATCAAAGCCACCTGCAGATATCTAAACGTCAGTAATTGGCGTTGATCCATGAAAAGGATTTCCCCACCTTCCGTTTGTATCCGCTTGGTCTCATTCCCCAACACTTCTTGAGCCCATAAAATATGCTTTTCTTCAGGCAGTTCAAGCGGATGCGCGCCGATCATAGGGGTAAATGCTGGAATCAATACCATTAGGAAAATAATTAATTTGACCCCCACTCCTTGAGTTTCTATAGTTTTGATCGTCTCGTGTCCATCATGCTCCCATGCAAGTCCAGCTACGATCAATGCTCCGACCAGGAACATATCCAGGTTATGCAGATTGCCTCCCCCGCCAATTTTCACACTGATGACCATGCCCAACCCTAGGAATACCAGCAATCCTGCTGCAAGACCAGATTTTTGCCAGGCGTTGATCTTCCAACGCTTTGTTTGAACGAGATATACCAAAAAGATGATCAACGGAGCTGCTGCTAAAATCAGGCCTATGACGATTCCCAGGCCATAGGTTGAGTTGGGCCACAGGCGATCCCACAACAAGGGTTGATCTGTGAGGAAGGTATTGCTCCCGCTGCTGACCGCCTCTACCGCATCCGTTGTGTCTGTAAATGTGACTTCAGGGACTGCCGCTTCACTATTCACTTCAGAAACATTCCCCAGGTAGCTTGCCACCCTGTTCCAGCCGCGCTGGATGCCTACTCCACCTAAGAATCCAGCCAGCCCATAAACGGTCACTCGGAGCCAATCTCGCCAGGTGAAGCGCAACCCATTTTGATTTATGCCATCGACCAACGCCACCATTCCAGCCCAGATCGCCGGGGCGACCATCCAGGTGAGCCGACTGAGTTGGGCGTAAAACCCGGCCAGATAGATCAAAGGCAAAGCCAGCCAAATCGGTTTTCGGCGTGCACCGGCGACGAGAATAGCGCTGAGTACCAGGGGAGTGTAAATCGGTCCCTGGTACAAGAAGGTAAACGCCCACAAACCCAGCCAAACCCAATCTTTGAGCTTCCCTGGCAGGGGGCGGAAAACCAACCACCCCAAGAGAATGTAAGGCACAGTGAGCACTATCGCAGACCAAATCCGAATATCCAGAATTGATACATTATCGAAGATAAAAGGCAACCCCCATAACGATTGCCTTCCAATATCGATATAGGCCTCGAACTTGGCCTCCAGGGGGTAATCGTACAAACGTCGCCCATACAGCCAAGAGTAATCCCATATGCGGTTACCCTCTGACCAAGTCAGAGAAAAGGGGTAATCGGTCACATGGACGAATTCCTTTGCACCGGCAAATATTAACCCAGAAAAGATTGCACTCACCATCAAAGGCCGCCAGCGAATGAGCTTATCTTGATCACGGGTTGCAAAGATTGCCATGGCGATGACAACTGCTAACAAGAACGCTAGGCGAAATACACTCCCAACCAGTTTAAATCCCAATGGGGTGTATAAGAAAATTTTCGCTGGGATCAAAGCCAACACTACAAATACCAGCCACCGCAGCCCTGCCAGGCGATCACGCCATCTAGCCAGGGTTCGAACATGGGGATCTATACGTTCTGGCATCCATAAGATAAGCGTCCCAAATACAAATGCCAGCACACCAAAGAATATCATCCCAGCCAGAGGAATACCCCAGGTGATTGTGAATTTGCTCATCCAGTTCGTCGTGCCCTCAGCTACCTGATAAAAATCTCGAATCGCCAGGACGAGCACCATCAATACACTAATAGTGATGCCTATTTGCAATGCTAGCCTTCGCCGATCAAATACCTGATTCATTTTATTCTATTCTGAGATAAGTCTTTTGGAATAACTCTTCATATCGCTCACACATACGATCAATTGTGAATAATTCTTCTACCAATTTTTTATTTTGATGGCCAAAACGGCTTCTAATATTTTCATCTGCCAAAATTTTGATCAATGCTGCAGTTAAAGCGTCTACATCTTTTGAAGGAATAAGAAACCCATTTTTACCCTCGATGATAATCGATTCAACTCCCTCAACGCGCGTTGCTACAACAGGGAGTCCCGCGCTCATAGCCTCTAATAAAGCAAGAGGCAATCCTTCCCACAATGAAGGCAAAACAAACACATCCGCAACAGATAGCAGTTCAGGAATATCTGATCGAGTACCTAAGAAATGGATCGATCCGTCAATGCCCAATTGGATTGCCTTGTTTTGCAAAGTTTCGCGTAGATGACCATCACCCGCAATCGCAAATACTGCATTGGGGATCCGCAGCAGAACTTGGGGGATAGCATCTAATAAATATGTATGTCCTTTTTGAACTGTCACACGTCCAACAGTCAATATCAAAAAATCATCCTTAGTCATTCCCAATTCTTCATGAACACGGTCCTGAAGAGTTGGGAGTGATTCATTGACCTTTGCTGGAGTAATACCATTAAGAATCACAAGGACTTTTTCTGGATTGACACCTTCTTCTTTGATAGCAATTCGCCGAACGCGATCCGATACAGCCACGAGGTGATGAGCAAATCCCTTATTGATCATCATTCCATGTAACTTTCCAGCCCAAGAGTAGGCACCCTCAATATACCCATGATGCGTAGCAATTCGTACAGGTACACCAGCTATGCGAGCAACAAACAATCCTAGAATATTGCTGTCGGGTGTGAAAGTTTCGACTATTTTAATTTTACCGACTTTCAGAAATTTCCATAAACGGAAAAGCCCTCGAAGCAATAAATACATATTTTTCAGAATAGATTTTTCAGGCTGCCAGGCGCCTAAATCTATCACAGGGAAAGGATATGCTGAAGCCCACTGGGTTCTCGTATTATCTTTATCATAAAAAAAAGCAGCTGTTACCGAATAACCACTTGCGTGAAACCACTCCGCCTGAGTAAGCAGTACCCGCTGTGCCCCTCCTACCGTAATTTGAGTTCCTAACAACAAAATCGATTTATTCATGATTCAACGTTGGTACCTGTATTGCCTCCATATAGAGAGTAAATTGCTTCTAATACTGTCAGGAAGCCAGGATCCTAACCAGCCCAAATACGCACTCAATTGCAATGGTCTATTCGAGAGCGCCTTGATACTGTAAGAACGTACCAGACTTTGCTGGTTTTGGACCCCATCTGCCAGAATATTGTGGGCCACATTGCTATACAATTTAGCATAGGCGCGGCGTTGGAATCGATCATCAAGCTGGGAGTCATCATTAAAGGCTTTCTGTAGGTAACGCTCGAAAGAAGTCACTGCGGCAGCTTTGTCCCCGGAGATATTCCCTGAATGCACCCTGATCTTGCTGAGCACTTCGGGGATCACTCCAAAGGCATACTGTCGAGATATCCGTCGCCATAGATCCAGGTCAGGCCCCCAACGCATTTGCTCATCAAAGCCACCGACTTCGGCGATCACTTTCGCTCTCACCAACACACACGGCACAGCCATCAACACCGACCAATCTAACAAGATCTCCGGGTAGACATTCCCTTGAATTCGGGAGGTATCGCGCACACCTAAATCTGTTTCGGTCTCGCTGAATTTTCTGTAGAGCGAGTGCACTAAGCCCACAGAAACATGGGCATCCAAATACGCAACCTGCTTCTCAAGCTTCGTTGGAAGAAAGAGATCATCCGAATCTAAAAAAGCGTAATACTGCCCTTGCGCCAGACGCATAGCATGATTGCGAGCGGCGGACTCGCCTTGATTATTCTGATAAACATAGTTTATAGTCCCGCTATTGATCAATTGCTCCAGAACGGCTGCCGTACTGTCCGTAGAACCATCATCCACGATGATGATCTCATAGTCCTTGAAGGTCTGCGCGGTTACACTCTCAATTGCCTCCAGGATTAAGTCGGCGCGGTTGTATGTTGGGATGATCACACTGACTTTAGGCATGATCCCTCAGAATTTCAGCCCAGCGAGCGACCCGCTGGTTTACATCTACGTCCGTAACGCGATCGCTTTCATGGCCCGTCCAGGACTGGTCTTGGGTCTTGATCCCTATCATAGCCAGTCCGCGCTGAAACAAATCCCAACCGATCTGGCGGCTATTTCGGATCAACTGGGCCATTCTGAAGCGCTGCATATCTTCAACGATCTCTTCAGGAATTGGTGTAGAAAACTCTCCGTTGCCCTTATCGATAAGCATCTTAGCCAGGTTAGCAATGGAATCGCCACGACTGATCATCAATGCACCCAGCCACTGCTCCACAGCCATCCAATTTCGAGGAAGGGTCTCTTGGATCAGGGCTTCGATGAAATCATCTTGTGTCTGGATGTGATCGGTGAGTTCGTACCATTCAGCATACAGCAATTCCGGAAAGGGCTGTGGGGCAAGAATATAGATCGGCTTATGTGCAGCCGAGGCCTCTAGCAATGTGGTGCTATAGGAGGAAATCACCACATCCGAAGCCAGGATCCATTCTCGTACTGTGCCCTGCTTGATGAAGTGCAGCCGTTCGGGAAGCTCTCCAGCGTACTTGCACACTCGATCAATGAATTGCTGAGCTGGGATAGCCGGCCGGGGGCGGATGATCACTTCGATGGAATCTATTCCCCCCGCTCGCTGCCACCAGCGCGATACTGCTCGTAGCGACTCGCGGGCAAAATCACGGTATTCATAGGCCTGCTGGGGATCAAAGCCCCTGCGGATGCGGGCGCGTACCATATGGTCTTCGAAAAAGGCCCAGCCATAGTTCTCCGGGATGAAGACCCAGCGTTTGTCCGGATCTAACCCAAATTCATCTGCCAGTGGATCACGCTGGTTGCCGTAATACGCGTTGTAGGGGGATTGGTAGAGCGAGTAGGTGGGATTGCCATTGGTAAAGATATGCCTTGAGGGCACATCATGAGCCTGCAAATACTCAGCAAAGAAATCTCCCCAGGCATGATATAGCACAAACTCTTTCGAGAATAGATCTTTGGGGGAATTCAATTCTTTTTGAGCGCGGCCCAGCACCTGTTCATAAGAAAGGCTGACATATTCGGCCTTCGGCCAGCGCTTCACGATTTCATCCAGGCTCCCTTCGAAGATGGCAACACAATACGGCAGGGCAACGATGCGTGGCTTATAACTCCCCAGCGTCTCTTCGATGCCATGACGGATCGAAGCAATTTCGATCGAGAGGGGGCTGTCGCGTTCGATTATGGCTTTCACCGCGCAGGCGATATCCAGCTCACGGGCAACGTGCTCAACGAACAGTAGAATATCGATCGATTTCATTTCTGGTGGGAACCTCGTTTCAGCCAGAATTCAGCCAATGCCAGGTCGTCAAGAGAGTCAATATCAACCGACGATGCTGCATCCATCTCGTATGGAAGAGTCTTCTTCCCGTAGAGAGTATTCTGCTCGAGGGTCTCTCGCCGGATTACCAGGACAGCTGGGCCGTTGCGGGCATAAACCCGGGGCTTGTCCTGCCGCCTGAGGATCATCGGACCCACCTCAAACGGAGTCAGATAGCCTTGCTCATCGAGGCGCATCACGGAGGCCGGGTTGAAATTATGGGGCACGGTCACCACCGAGACAACTGTGTCGGCATTTGAATCCAACAGCAAATCCACCGCGGAATCGATATGCTCCGCTCTACGTAGCGGTGAAGTGGGCTGCAACAAAACCACGATATCCGCAGGGAAGTTTTGGCGTTCATGCAACCAGGCCAGCGCATGCTGGATCACGGGCAGGATCGGCGTATTATCTGCAGCCAGATCCCTGGGGCGCATAAAGGGGACTTCTACACTACATGCACGACCGATTTCGGCTATCTCTTGATCATCGGTATCCAGGAGTACACGCGTCAGTCGCTGGCTTTCGAGGGCGGCCTCACAGGTATAAGCCAATAATGGTTTCTCAGCAAGCAGAGCAATATTCTTTTTCGGGATGGCTTTCGATCCCCCCCTTGCCGGTATCAAGCCAAGAATATTCACAATTAGTATGTCATCCGTTTATGGATATTGATATCAGCCTGGGCCAAAATATCGGCAATGCGTTCCCCTGCGTGGCCATCCCCATAGATCGACTCTGAGGGATAAGGTCCGTGCGCGATCTGCTTTTGGATGGCAGCGCTGATCTGGCCGCGATCGTAATCCACATCAATCACATTGGAGCCACGCTGGCGGTCGATCTGCCGGGTACCGATATTGACCGCCGGCATCCCCAAAAATGGACCCTCGCGAATCGAGGCACTGGAATTGCCAATTTTACAGGCGCAGCGCTTCATCAAACGCACATAGGTTTCTACCGAGAAATTCTTATAAAAACGGATGTAATCGTGCTCGTAATGCTCACGGAATTTACGCATGCCGCGTGAAATATCCTCTGAGCCAGCATCTACATTCGGCCAAAGCATAATCGTCGGCAAGTGCAGCTCGTGCAAAGCCATCAGCGTTTCTGAGATCTGGCGCTCGCCATCGCCATACTCTGTGGTCACCGGATGCTGCGAGACCAGTAAAAATGGTTCCTCAAGGTTTATTTGGCCGCCCACGCCTTCATACTCTAACCAGGCCCGCTCTGGCAAACGATTGTTCTCATCGGCGATCTCGGCCACCAGATCAATGCGCGGGCAACCGACCACGTATACTGTAGAAGGATCTTCGCCCATGCGGATTATGCGATCCGCCGCGCTCTGGTTGGCGGGGAAATGGATATGGGAGAGCTTGGTCACTGCATGGCGGATGTTCTCATCGATGGTTCCCGAAATCTCCCCCCCCATGGTATGCGCCAGGGGGATGTTCATATACGCCGCGGCGATGGCCGTAGCCATGGTCTCGAAGCGATCGCCAACGGTGACCACCACATCGGGTTGCAGGTTCTCGAAGACAGTCGGCAGCTCCAACAACCCTAAACCCGTGGATTTGGCCATGGTCGTGGGAGTTTCGCCTTCGATGATCATCAAAACTCGGGCATCAGGTTCAAAACCATCGGATTCAACGGTTTCCACCACAGCACCAAATCGATCCAGCAGGGCTGATGCACCCGCCACTACCTGCAATTGTAAATCGGGATGATCCTGGACAGCTTGCATCACGCTCTTGATGCTGCTGTAATTGGCCCGCGAGCCAACTACCACGCAAACTTTTCGTATACTTGCCATTTACTCTTCCGAGAAATCCTTATCCGAGAGCATTGTGCCCGCAGAAATCTTATTTCGCACTTTCTTTCCTAAGAACTCTTCCAAACGAGCAGCAGATATCCCTGTTCCAGGCTTCTTGATTCCGATCATTTCACGAGTGAGTATCTCGCCAGCAAGGATATCGGTTTGCGCAACCAAACTCTTTTCGAAAATGCGTTTCATCTCTGTGAAGGGCTCAACCCGATCCTTTTCCACTGGGTTGGCCATGATCGCTTCGATGGCGCGTACACCCTGCACCAAGTCAGCCATCTCAGCAGGCTCGAGGGAATGCACTGCATCGCTGCCATACATCTTGCGGCTGAAAGTAAAGTGCTTCTCGATCACCACAGCCCCCAGGGTCACTGCTGCAAAAACGGCGTAATTGGTCAAGGTGTGATCAGATAGCCCCACCGGCACCTGATAACGTGCTGCCATTTCCAGCATCACATTCAGACCGACTTGCTCGTAGGGGCAAGGATATTCGCTTGTGCATTGCAACACGGTCAAGTAATGGTTATGTTTTTGGATTACCTCTACAGCGCGGTCTAATTCATCCCAGGCGCTCATCCCTGAAGATAAGATGACCGGCTTCTTCAGGCGGGCGATCTTTTCCAGCATTGGCAGGTTGGTCACTTCCCCCGAGGGGATCTTGTATTGAGGAACTCCCACCGATTCCAAAAGATCAACGGCTTCTTCGGAAAAGGGGGAAGAGAGAAAAACGATCCCATTTGCGTCACAATGCGCTTTCAATTCCTTCCATTGCTCCAAGGAAAACCCCGTGCGGTTGAAATACTCGAACCTGGGTTCTCCTTTGAAATAAGGCGGCATGGGAGCATCGGGCAAAGTCTCAGCTTCAGAGATGTGTGTTTGGAACTTGACAGCGTCAACTCCACAATTGGCAGCGGCCTCGATAAGTTTCTTGGCATTGCCAAAGCTGCCATCGTGAACAGAGCCAACTTCAGCGATGATCAAGACATTGCTCTCCATTTGGGTCTCGCTATTCATACGCTTCCAGCGCTACGGCAATGGAATCTGCAGTTGCAACATCAATAAGCTGTACCGTTTGCATTTTATCCTCGAAAGCTAGATTCAGGCTCACTTCTTCGAGCGCGTGCGCATACAACCTTACTTTGCGCTCATCGACTGAATACCCGGCCTGCAATTGCTCTATTGCTTCAAAACATTTCTGCTCGCTGTTGACCTGAAATACCGCTTCGCATCCCTGATACCATGGATACCCAAAAGCAATAACAGGCTTGCCCCGGATGACCGCCTGCCAGCCCACCGAACCTGTCACCGTGGCCACGGCCATTGATTGGTCGATCAAATCGTAAGATGAAAACGAAGTAGGAAGCAAGGCCACGTTATCCAGCGCTACCAGGTCATCGTAGAAATATTCCATACGAGCGCTGTGTGCGCGGAATGCCCAGGAGGCATCAAATTGAGCCGGGTGCTCTTTGAGATATAGCATCCAGTTCTCTGGAATTAATTTCGATAACATTGCAACCATCAGCTCCATATGGACGTAGACATCGCCTTTCGGGGATGTGGTGGCTTCTGGCTGATAACTTAGCGCTACATAGAGATAGGGCTTGGTCAGGTCAACCTCGTGGGTTGTACGCTGGTAGTAATGTTTGGCCAATTTCTTCACCCGCAATCTTGCTTTCCAGCGAAACCAACGATACTCGATGTTCGACATCCCTGAGTTTTCTGGGAGTACAGACCTTTGCTTCAAATAATTCATTGGCGGCCTGATCTTTTGTCCCAGAATTTTCAACTGCTTGGCGAAATAGTTCGAATAGTTCTTAATATCGATCAACTTCTTGATATTCGCTTTCCAAGAGCTTTGAGTATAGATATCATCCTTGGAGACATAGCGAATATAGAGAGGAACATCATCATACTTCCCAGTCAGCGAGGTCAAATAAACATCCAATTCCTCGGAAAGAACGATGTCTTGCTCATGTCGGTTTTCATGGAGCAGATGCTGGTAGAGAGTCTCGATGTTCGTACGGCCGTCGATCGAATCTCGCAAAAATGATAAACCGAGAGCGATCGATTCCTCGAACATCAATGTTGGGATCTCAAACAATTGGCACAGATAGTAGAAAACGTAATCATAAACCATGTGCGGGATGGTCGAGAAGATCACTCGCTCTGGCTGGTACACTTCAATGACCGATAACCAGTAGCTCACCAAGCGGTGATAATGGCGGATGCGCTCCTGGTATGAGAATGATCCCAGGGCTTCCATTCGGTCCATCATTTTCAGAGCAGTACTCTCACAAACAGCGAGATTATCTAGCAGCGGCTTATCAGGTACAGCTGGACAAGTCGGCTGAAACTCAGGTGAGGGGATGCTTTTCACGGCATCCATCGAGGAATGGAAACACACATCCTCAAAGCACAGCCTGATCTCATTTTCGAACTGAGATGAGCCAATCCAATAGCAAGGCTCCCACCCTGAGCGCTCATCCAGAATCGCTGCCACATCCAGCCAAAGTTGATGATTACATTCCGAATAGATTACTTTCATGGAAAGAATTCGTCCCTTGCCAATTAGTCAAGCAACCGCCAAGAGTGATCGATCAAGAACTCACCGTCTTTTGGGTGCTCAGGCTGCTGTACGGGATAGTAAGCCCCGATCGAAACATCGATCTGAATAGCCTTGGTAACGCGATCAGCCTTTACGCCATCGATATCTGCACCCAGATCAACAAAATACCTGCCCTCTCTCAAAGGGAAGCGCGGAATGTGCAAAGCGATTTGTCCATGTGAAGGCAAGTTCTCCAGATCTTCCCCAGTGAACACGCTGCTAAGGCTCACCAGGCACTTTCCGAAAGCATCACATATCCAAAAATGGATCGATGTGCGGCCTAATATATCGCCCTCTGCCTGGTAGCTGAGCACCAGATCGACAGGCTCCCCTGTGACTGCAGCAGTTAAGGGAGAACCATTGTGACTACGGATCTGAAATTCTGTAAAGCGCAATCGCCCATCACCACCGCGGTCTTCACGCAACGCCAGATCGGTTTTGGTTTCATCGAGCTGGCCAGCCATGGCTAAATACTCCTGAACAACTTCGTGCACGGGACCATCCGCTTGCACCTGCCCTTGTTCGAGCCAGACACCGCGCTTACATAAGGAAGTGATCGCACCCATATTGTGACTTACGAAAACCACCGTCCGCCCCCCTTCGGCGACCTCACCCATCTTACCTAAACATTTTTTCTGAAATGCAGCATCCCCCACTGCCAGTACCTCATCAACCAGCAAAATTTCCGGGTCCAAATGGGCTGCTACAGCAAAGGCCAGCCTGACGGCCATACCGCTCGAGTAGCGCTTGATGGGTGTCTCGATATACTTGCTCACGCCTGAAAACTCAACAATCTGGTCGAATTTCTTGTCGATCTCAGATTTTCTCATCCCTAATATTGCACCACTTAAATAAATATTCTCTCTACCGGTCAGCTCGGTATGAAATCCAGTACCCACTTCAAGCAAGGAACCAACCCTACCAAAAATATCTGCATATCCTGAACTGGGCTCTGTGATGCGAGAAAGCACTTTCAGCAGTGTGCTTTTTCCGGCTCCATTGCGGCCAATAAGGCCTATTACCTCACCCACACCGACATCGAAGGAAACATCCTTCAAAGCCCAGACATCTTGCTTGGCAGCAGCTCCCCCTCTACGCAGCGGACGTTTGGCGAGACCAACTAAATCTTCTTGCAAGGTGCGCGTAGAAGCACTCCCTGTAGAGGGGTCAATCCGATACACTTTACTTAAATCGTTGATGCTGATCGCAATATCATTCATCAAATCACATCTGCAAAACCACGCTCAATTCGACGGAATACCAAAGCGCCGAAAAGGAAAACAAATAAACCAACCGCTGAAGAGATCCCAAAAGAGATCCACGAGAATTCACCCCGACCTAATAAGGCCCAACGGAAGCCTTCGATCACCCCGACCATGGGGTTCAGTGAATAGAGCACGGCCCACTCTTCAGGCACAATGCTGCTGGCATAGGCCACTGGGGAAGCATACATCCAAGCCTGGATCAGAAAGGGCAAAGCATAAATGAAATCTCGGTAATGCACACTAAATGCCGAAACCCAAAAACTAACCCCAATGGCAATGAGCATGTTCACAAAAACCAGCCCTGGGATTGCCAAAAGATTCCAGGTCAGCGGTACCTGGTAAATCAACAATAAAACGCTAATGGATGCCAAGCCGACCAGAAAATCCACCAAAACGGAGAATGAGCTCGCGATTGGCAAGATCAAGCGTGGAAAATAGATCTTCGAGATCATCTCCCGGCCGCTAACCAGACTGCTGCCCGCCCGCTGCAGCGATTGGGCAAACAAGGTCCAAGGCAAGGTGCCCGCAAAAGCAAACAACAAATACGGCGAATCGTCCGAAGGCAAATCGGCCAATACCCCAAAGATAAGCGCGAAAATCCCCGATGTCAGAATTGGCTGCAAGAGCACCCAGGTCACTCCAAGGGCAGTCTGTTTATAGCGCAGTTTCACATCCCGCCAGGCGAGGATCCAGAACAGATCGCGGTACGACCACAATTCCCGCAGGCTTATCCCAGACCAGCCGCGCGAACGCTGAACTCTTACATGCCATGCGACATTTGATTTTGGACTACGTTTTGCGGTTGAACTTTTCACCAGGTTTAAACCTTTATGATCAAGCCCGAAACAGGGGTGTGTGGGGCGCGAAGCGCTCCACACACCCCTGTTTCGACATATTTTCATTGAATTCTGTCACGAAGGTGAAGGGCTGTCAAGTGAATAACCGCGTTGGCTCGCCGGCTTGACAAACCCATCAGCTACTGGGAGAATCCAGCCGAACACTCGACGAAATGGATGAACATATGAAATTTGCGATTACAATCGAAGCTCGAATGCGCTCATCACGCCTGCCCGGGAAAGTTCTCAAGCCAATTATGGGCAAACCCATGTTAGCCTTGATGGTCGAGCGCCTGCAGCAAGCCCGCACCGTAGATGACGTCATCCTTGCCACCGCTGTCAATCCTTCTGATGACCCGATCATCGAGCTGGCACAGGAACTAAATATCAGTTATTTCCGAGGCAGCGAAGAAGATGTATTAGCTCGCGTCCTGGGTGCTGCTAGAGAGCATAATGTTGATGTGATCGTCGAAACCACGGGGGATTGCCCCCTGATCGACCCAGGGATCCTGGACAAAGTTGTCGCTGATTACCGCATTGGTGGTGCAGATTTTGTCAGTAATACACTTGAATACACAACTCCCGTCGGAACTGATGTGCGCGTATTCTCCACCGAGGCGTTGGCTGAAGTCGACAGAACCTCAGATGATCCAGCGGATCGTGAACACGTATCACTGCATTTTTGGGAACACCCCGATAAATTCACCCTCCGCAATGTACGCACCGAATTGCCATCAGAGATTGCTGACCTGCGCCTGACTGTTGACACCCCCGAGGATTTCGAACTCATCCGCCAGGTGTATGAGCATCTCTACCCAGAAAATCCCCACTTCACGCTGACCGATATACTCGAACTCTTCCAGCGCAAGCCGGAACTCTCCGAGATCAACCAGCATATCCAACAAAAGGCTGTCCGCTAATTATGAAAACTCTCCGCGCTGGGATCATCGGCTGTGGCAAAATTGCCAGCGATTTTGCAGACGATCCCAAAATGCTGGGGGATATCTTTTCGCACGCCGAGGCTTTCTTTCAGCACCCCTCCACAGAACTGGTTGCCATTTGCGATATTGACGAAGATCAGTTGAGGAAATGCGGGCAGCGGTGGGGGGTCGAGGCACGCTATCAAGACGTCGGAGCGATGTTGAAAACGGAGCATCTCGACATCATCAGCGTTTGTACCCCTGATAACACCCATTATGCAGTTCTCAGAGAAGTCCTGACTGCCCCCCAAGCCCTCAAAGCTGTTCTTTCTGAGAAACCCCTGGCTGCCACCGTCGAACAGGCAGAAGAGTTGATCACCCTAACCCAACAGCAAGGGGTCATCATAGGCGTTGTCTATCTGCGGCGCTTTGCCAGCAATATGCGCGCGGTACACGAATTCGTCAAAGCGGGCCACCTGGGAGACATTCAGGCTGTCGCCGGGTGGTATACCAAAGGCATACGGCACAACGGCTCTCATTGGATCGATTTATGTCGATTTCTTGTAGGAGATGTTGATTGGGTACAGGCTTGGGATCGCATCCAAGATCATCCGGATGATCCTACTCTGGACATTTTGTTGGGGCTAGAAAATGGAGTTTTGGCTACCCTTCGAGCTGTTGAGGCAAAATTCTACACCATCTTCGAGATGGAAATCCTGGGTAGCCTGGGGCGGTTGCGTTTGACCGACTCTGGTTATGTGGTTGAATACAGCCACACTGCTGCCAGCAAACGCTATACTGGATATAGAGAACTCGAAGATATTCCCAAGGATTTTGGCGATCGCAAAGATGTCATGTATCACGCTGTTGATAACCTCGTGAACGCGATCCAAACCAGTGCTCCCGTAGCCTGTACCGGAGCAGATGGTTTGGCAGCCATTCAAATTGCGGGTGCGGCAATTGAGTCAGCCCGGCTAGGAAAAAAGATCGCCATCGAGGAAGAACATGGTCACTAGAAGGAACCGTGTTCTTGTCCTTACCTGTTTATGAAAGATACCCTCTCCCCGCCTACGATTATCGCCCTCTGTGGAGACCCAGGAGGTGCCAGTGCTGTTGGTCCAGTAATAAAGCGATTACAATCCGAACAGCAGGTGGAAGTGGAAGTGCTGGCCTACAACGAAGCCGCGCAAATCTGGGACAGTCTGGGGATTGGGCACAAGGTACTTTCCGGCAAAATCACATCTGAAGAGATTTTGGCGTATCTCGAAAAACCAAACATTAAGCTGCTGTTCACAGGGACATCGGTCAATCCCATTGAGCTAGAAAAAAAGTTCATCGTTGCGGCGGCAGAAATTGGGCTGCCTTCATTAGCGTTGCTCGATTTTTGGCTCAACTATGGCGCACGTTTCAGCAATCTCGCTGGAGAACTGGCTCATTTACCTGACAAAATCGCCGTTATGGATGCCCTGGCCCGGGAAGAGATGATCCATGAAGGCTTCGAACCCTCCCGATTGGTCATCACTGGACAACCTACCTTCGATGATCTGGCCGACTGGCGGGCGCAGTTTTCCCGAAAAATCCGGGATGAAATTCGAACAAATATCGGCATCCAGCCGGATGAAATATTCGTGTTATTCCCATCGCAGCCGCAATCATCGCTGTATGGCGATGACAAGATCAATGGCAATCATATCGGTTTCGATGAATGGGATGTGCTCGAAGCGTTGATCGAAGCCTTAGAAGCAATTCAGCATGGTTGCAACGCCAAAATCCACCTGGTCGTGCGCCCCCACCCCAGGGAATCCATTGAGCCTTTTCAGAATTTCCACAGTGACCAGATCGCCCTAACGGTGAGCGCCGAAGGGGGCGCGCGCAATCAGGTCATGTCCGCCGATTTGGTGGTAGGCATGAACACAGAACTCCTGGTGGAAGCCTGTTATTTGGGGTGTATTTCCTTGAGTTTGCAACCCGGCCTGCGCCACCCCGATAAACTCCCGACCAACCGCGTCGGTGTCAGTCGAGCGGTCTATCGCTATGAGGATATCCAACCCGCATTAAACGAGCTGCTCTTCGATGAAGATATCCGCCAGGAAATGCGCGAAAAATTGGTCAACTATAAACATGAAGCGCAGGCAGCCGAGAAGGTCATTCAACTGATCTATGATATGCTCAGCGAGTCTTAAGATATCTTGCGTAGAGAGGTGGTGCGCTGAAGGCTGCGCCCAGGCGCAAACATTCCACGATCTACTCTATTCGAAATTTTAGTTTTTTGCGAATATTATTCACACGAAGAGTCAAAAGGTTCTCTAGAGTTTGTCGGTGTGATTTCTCCAGATGTAGGGGGGAGTGGGGTGCTCCGCATCCCACTCCCCCCTACATCTAAAAAATCTCATAAAGATTCTTGGAGAGACCAAAACAATTACGAGGTGACTCTACTGCAGTAACTCAGGCAAAACAGAAGCGTTGAGCAACAAAAAA
>CAYWIC010000121.1:0-16834 GCA_964458115.1 uncultured Anaerolineales bacterium
GTATTTGGGGGGGGGGGCGTCGCCCCCACCCCCTATTCCCAGCAATTTTCTCGCAAAACTGCGTAAGTCCTAAACGTTAAAACGTGAAACGTTCCTAGGTTTCACTTGGTAATTGCAAAAATTAATTGGGATCTTATATGATGATGAAAACTTGGGCTGCATTCTGGGCCATGGTGCGCAAAGAACTCATCGTTATGACGCGCTACCCGGTCAACTTTGTGGCCTCGTTCGTGCAGGTGTTCTTCATTGTGGCTATCTTCTCCCTGGCAGGTCTGACCTTTAGCTCTTCGGGGCAAGGCAGCTTAGAAGTTTCGGGCCTGGTCTCTTATGGCTTTGTGATGTACATCTTCTTGAACGATACCTTGTGGGTGATTGGGTATAACGTACGCCGAGAACAAGTAGAAGGAACCCTGGAGCAGCTCTATCTCAGCCCGGCCAGTAAATTCACCAGCCTGGTTTCGCGGGTCGCCAATCTGCTTATCTGGACGAGTTTGCTGGTTGTGGTCGCCGTTTCGGGAATGGGCTTATTATTGGGCGGCCTACCCTTTGCCAATCCCGGACTGGGGTTATATTTATTGATATTCTCCTTGATGGGCACATTCGGTATCGGGTTTGCCTTCGCTGCGCTAACGCTGTGGATCAAAGAGGCTGCCCAAACGATGTTGAATTTACTCTCTTTTGGCTTGATGATCCTGTGTGCTATGTTCTTTCCCTTTGCGGCACTGCCACCCTTTCTGGTAAAGATTTCTCGTTGGATCCCCATATCCTACGCCGTAGATGCCTTTCGGTCTACCTTGATGGATTATCCGCACGGATTTCCTGAGCTAGCATCCATCGAAACCGAGATCACCATTACTACTGTTTACGGTATCCTAATGCCCATAATTGGATATTACTTGTATCGTAAAGCTGAAAATGCTGCCCGTCTCAAGGGTAGTCTAGCGGAATATTAGGATGAGCGTACTTAATATCGAGCGGGCGCGCCACGCCCATGCCTGGGATTTGCCTCCAGGAGAGGCCATTCAGCTTCAAAAGCAACTCCGAACCCAGGTGATTGCTTCAACCTTGGCTGACGACGTGCTTCAGTATGTGGCTGGCATCGATGTCGGTTTCCCTGGGAAGAAAGAAATTGCCCGTGCGGCTATCGTTGTATTGCGATATCCCTCAATGGAAATTGTCGATCAGGGTCTTGCCGAGATGCCCGTATCCATGCCCTATGTTCCGGGATTGCTCTCATTTCGAGAGATCCCTGTCATCCTGGCAGCCCTGGAAAACTTGGCTCAGCCTCCTGATTTGCTGATTACCGATAGTCAGGGGATCGCCCACCCGCGCCGCTTTGGCCTGGCCTGCCACCTGGGAGTACTATTGGATATGCCTGCTATTGGCTGTGCCAAGTCGATCTTGGTGGGAAGGCACGCTCAACTCCCTGAGAAACGCGGCAGCAGCAGAGATTTGATCGATAAGGGCGAAGTCATTGGCTCAGTGGTGCGCACCCGTGACAACGTCAAACCGGTGTATATCTCCATCGGCCACCGCGTCGATTTGGCCTCCGCGGTACGTATCATTTTTAATTGCGGAGGCGGCTATCGTCTGCCAGAGCCCACCCGTTGGGCGCACAAATTAGCCTCCAGTAACTAATATTGTCTCCCCGCTATCAAATTCTCTGGGAGTTGCCGGGTTGATACCGCTAAATCTGGATATTCGCCATACCCTTTTTTAGAACAATTGGGGTGTGGTAGAGTTGAAAGAATAAATTCATCTAAATCAAGAAGGTGCTAATTATGAACCGTTTCTTCATTCGCTGGGTGATTAATGCCATCGCCCTTTATATTGCAATCCAGGTAGTGCCTGGAATCCAGGCTCAAAATACTCAATGGATGGCTATCTTCGGACTGGCGTTGATCTTTGGGCTGCTGAACGCTCTCCTGCGCCCACTGCTGAAACTCCTCACCTGCCCCTTGATCTTCCTTACCCTGGGCCTTTTCACCTTGCTGATCAACACTTTGCTTTTCTACCTTGTCGGTGTGATCGGTACAAATTTTGGCATTGGCTTCCAGGTGGCGGATTTCTGGAGCGCTTTCTGGGGTGGTGTGATCACCAGCCTGGTGAGCATTGTCCTCAGCCTGGTCTTCAGAGAGGATCTCAAGAAGCGCAAGGATCATTAAATCTCGCGCTCCAATTGGATACTCAATCAGCGTTTGCTGTGATTTCGAGCCTGGTGTGAAATAGGCCCCAAGGCCTGTTGACTTTGGGTTCGACTCGGCTTATACTGAATGCAATCCCAGGAGGTGATTCGCTCATTATGCGAGTTTCAGTTGAAAAGGGAATAATCGAATATTGAATTCAAAGCACGCGCGCGAGATGCGTGCTTTTTTGTTCAGAGAGCGAAGTCCGATCGCACTCTGAATACTCTGGTGCATGAGCACTGGAGGCTGAAATAACTATTTTTAGGAGACGAAACTATGGATTATGGGATGATCGGAAAGATAAAAAAGGCCAAACAATATGCCAACGAAGAACGGGACCGCATACAAGTAAATACATTGAAAGTTACTTTCGACGGCAAGAATAATCCTCATGTTGTTGAATATATTGATAATAAGTGGAATTGCGATTGCGATTTCTTCCATACACGCGGACGCTGCAGTCATACGATAGCCTTGGAAGATATTCTAGAGGGTGTCAATTGGGGCGAGTAACTACAGGTATTGTTTAAATTTGACATCGCCCCGTTGACTAAGCTCACGGGGCGATTTTGTATACTGAAGATAATTGAAATCGTTTGGAACAACTCATCCAAACCGAGATTCACAATTTTTTAGGAAACCCGTTGCATTGTTGTGCAATTAGTCTGGTTTAAGCAAATCGTATAACCGAGGGTGATCCGCATAGACCCCCCGGTATTCAGGAGGCAGCAAGGCTGCTATACGGCACATGATCTCGTCGGTGTTGTGCTTCAAAGCAGCGTCACGGTCTTTGCGATCAAGCGGTGGCAGATAGAAGGGCTTACCGATTGTGACGGTAACCTTGGGACGTTGAAATGTAAGTATCGCTTTTGTACTTTCGGTGCCGGTAATCGCTATGGGTATGATGGGGACATTGAACTTGGATGCCAGGTATGATACACCCGGTTTCGGCTCAATCATCCCTCCAGTTTTACTTCGGGTCCCCTCGGGAGCGATCCCCAGAAGGCCCCCATTTCGTAAAAAAACAGTGGCGGCTTTAATTGCCTGGAAATCAGTTCGGGTACGATCAATCCAGATACCCTGAGCAGTGTTCACAATCCAACGGATTGGCGGGTTGCTCAAATGTTTTTTAGCTACCAATCCAGTGGCATCGTTCCGGCGGATCATGCTGTAAACCAGTGGGCCATCCGCGATGCCGATATGGTTGTTGGTGAGTATGCAACCACCATCTAAAGGGATATTGTCAATTCCGGTAACGCTTAGTCGTGTTAGAAGCCGAAATAAACAGATGAAGAAGATTCGCAGCAATTTTCTCATAACACCAATTATATTAGACATGAACCTTACTGTCCCCCTTGGCTATCAGGACCAGAAACACCAACGATACTGCCAGGAGATCAAATAGGATAATGTGCATGGTTGTATGCGCCCCCCTGCGTTCGAAGAATTGGCCGATCAACCAAGGCAAAAACATACCCCCAGTGCTGGCACCAACAAAGAACCAACCGGTGATCTGTCCGCTGATATCCAGACGCCGTTCAGCAATGGTCAGTGTAGTTGGGAAGATCGAGGCCATCGACACCCCAATGCCAATAGAGCCCACCCAGAGAGCAGTCGTCGAATGAGGCCAAAAAAGGATGATGCCTACGCTCGTCAGGCATCCAACCAAGTCGATAGCCATCACGTTCCGAGGCCGCATGCGTGTCGCTAACGGGATGCTGAGCAGACGTGCCAGGGTGAAAGCTCCCCAAAATGCAGAGTTCAGATAGGCTGCTGAGGTTTCGTCAGCCAGACTCATTTTCAGGGCGTACGTGTAAATCCAACCACCAAAGCTGACCTCTCCACCGGCATACAAGAAGAAAAACAGGCAAATTATCACGATCAAGTGTATTTCAGAGCGGTTGAGATCTCTCTTAGTTTCAGGTGTGTTATCTACAGCGAAGTCTGCTTTGGGGCTGGGAATTGAAACAATCCAAAAGATGACGGGCAGCACTGCCGCCGCCAGAACCCAATAACCATAGGTAATGCTATTGCTCAGGCGCAAAGACAACCCCAAGATGATCGGTGAGAGCAATGATCCCAACCCAAAGAAGGCATGCAGTGCGTTCATAAATGGTCCCACATCTCTCCGGTAGAGCCATACCAAGAGCGTGTTCCCTCCCACATCTACAGCCCCTTCGGCGAACCCAACGATCATCAAGATGAGCATCAGCACCCACAGCTTTGAAAGGGTTGGGATCAGAGCCAAAGTTACTGCAATGGCGAATAACATGACCACCAGTACATGGTGACCTTCTCGTCGATCATAGGTGCGACCACCCAGCCAGGAGCCAACCAGGTAGCCCCCCGAGCGCGCAGTGAATAGATAGCTGACTTGGCTGATCAATGCCCCTGTATTATTTGCCAGGCTCGGGAGGGATGGCCCCAAAGATGCTGTGGTAAGACCCAGGGTGATGAAAGCAGCAAAATATCCGGCAGTCGTGCGCCGTTTCCTGCGCTGAACAAGGTATTCATTTGGCGGTGGCGTCATTTTCATCTCTTTGACCAATTTTGTGCCTGAGTTGGACTAATTCTTCTTCTAAATCTTCAAGTTGTTGCAGCATCCCAGCTTTTACCGAGTGAGCGGGCCATTGGGCTTTCAAAGTCTGAATTTCTTTTTCGATTTGCATAATCCGTTGCGAATACGTTTTCAATTTTTCTTTGTCCATTTTTGCTCTACCAAAGTTTTTCGTTGCGCTAGGTGCTCACTCGTTTGATCCATTTTTCAGATGAGCTAAGTTTAAACAAACTAATCATCTTGCCTAACTCTGCTGAGCAAGATGGCGCTCAAAAGGATGCATATTGCTCCAAAAGCGAACATTGCAGTGTACCCGTGATAAGCCCCAGGGTAAGCGTTATTTAACATGTCGATGCCAGGCCCGATCAAGCGTCCAGACGCAGCCGAACCCGCCGTAGCCAAATTGGTCAGGCCCAGGTAAGCCCCAGCCTGGGCCACCGGGGCCATGCGGCTCAACAATGCCCAATTCGACGTCAAGAACAAACCGATCCCCAATCCCAAGATAGCCCCATAGAGGACCACTTGGATGGGTGTTTGTGCTGTCATTAGCGCCAAGCTGCCGAGAATGCCAATTCCACTAGCACTGAATAACAATCTGCGGTGTCCTATACGATCGCCAATCCAACCACCACCTACAGCAAAGGCGATCAATGGCAGAGCGATAGAGGCCATCAAATCCCCAGTCAGCTTGACGGGGTTGGGGGTCGCGATCACGTCACGGATGAAGTATTGAGCGAAACTTTGCACGGCGTAGATGCCGATCAGAAAGGCGTAGCGCGAAAGGATCAGTTTGGCATATTGAGGGTTGTCCGCCAGGATGCGAGTGATGGGAATGTGCTCAATTTCTATTGACTCCTCTGCGGCAACACCCAGGCTTGATTTTTCGCGGGTGCCAAGGATAGTCACGGCTGCACTGACAACCAACACTCCAGCGATGACAATGATGGGGATCAACGGTCGCGTCGCCTCGGGGTCGAGCAGGTTTCCCATGATCAAAGATGCTGCCACCAGACCACCCATATCGAACAAATTCTTGATTCCACTGGCCGCGCCGTACTTTTCGGGTGGGATTCGATCGGGCAGCAAACCTTGCGCTGGGCCGTGTGCGATATTGGATGTGAACTGCAAACCGGTATAGCCCAGGGCAATCCAAACCAAGCCCCCTGCCCATCCCAGCAATGCTAGGAAGATAAGATCCAAGGCCGTACCCAGGGTGATCAACGGTCTTCTCCGGCCCCAGTGCGAACGCCAGCGATCACTGAGCGAGCCAGAGATGGGCTGCACGGTCATGGCGATGATCAACCCTACGAAGGTCAGCAACCCCAGATAGGTGTTTTTGCGCGTCTCTGGAACGAAGTTGAGCAACATGGCGGGTAGGATGATGACATGCAAACTGTTCCACATGGTGGAGAGCCCAAACCAGTAGGTGTTGATGGTGAACAATTCAGAAGCACAGAACTTTTTCACGGTTCACTTCCTTTTGCTATCGATTGCTGAGCGGAATCCCGAAGGGATGCAGTCGAAGCAGGCATCCTTCGACTTCAGATGAACGCAGTTCGTCCTCCGCTCAGGATGCAATTTTGCCATACTCCCCACGTAGAGCGGGTGGCAACTGCTGAGCTATAGCATTCATAACTTGTCTGCTAATCGTTTGATCACGTTGATCGACAGATATCCTGTTTGGGATCTCCAGGGAGAATGCTGGACCAAAATTAATACAAATGTATTCTCCATCTTCATAAACCCCAATAGGGATGATTCGTTGGCAATGTGTGGTCAAATTCTCGATAAACCGCCCTGCGCCTGAAGGTGGAGGGGCAAGAATGCCCCCAGGGTGGTCGCGCCCCTCCGGAGCGAGTCCGATAACTGGCGCGGGGGACCGGCGAGCATATTTCAAAATCTGACGCACTGCCCTGGCGCGCGCTTGCGTTTCCTCCGGTTTCGGGGGCATTGGCGGCGTTGCGGTGATCCCATACACCTGCGCCACGCGCGGGAAAAGCCAGCGAGTTAGCGATTCTAGCCCTGTCAGGTGCGTCCAGCCCGCGGTCATCAGCCAATGAATGTCAAGCGGTACAGAAGCAGTGATCCCGACAGCGATCCACCAGGCCGGAAAGCCTGGCCGCGAGTAATGGTTGGTCACTAGCAACGCTGGACCACGAGAGGGAACGTTGTTTATGTTCAGGAGATTAGGGGATGGATTGAGTAATTTGGCGATCTCGAGGTTATCTGCTCGGAAATCTCGCTGGCGAATAAGGAGTGCATCCCGCAGTAGCAGCAATCCGATTTTCCAGGGAAATGGGTATTGTGGAGGCAACGACGGGGCTCCGATTACTCTTTTTTCTCTTTCTGTTTCCCTTTGTTAGTTTTCCAAGCCTGAAATTCGTTCATTCGGCGCGCAAACTTGAAAATTACGGGCCCCAGGAGCACCGCAAAGAGCACTATCAGAATACCAATCTCACTCCAGCCGATGGTGAGAACAGGTCGGCAGGAAAGAGAAATAACCAGTAAGGCAACGATGAACAATTGAGTTTTCATGGTTATGATTTTAACGTAGACCTCGCAGGACTCCAATACCTGCGAGGTCATTAGATTAGCTCACCCTTACTCAGTGCGGTGGTCCGAAGCGAATCCTTTGAATATTCTTTTCAAGAGATCCCGTTGCAGCGTAAACGAATTCGATCCACCATGTCGCACCTGCTTCTTTGTAGGGTTGCACGATGGCCTTATCTTTGACAATGCTCTCGGCGGGCAATATACCGCTTATACAGACCTCGAAAGGGCTATCCGATGTGCGATGTTCGCCAACGTAGTCGATGATCTCCTGGATTTCATTGGGAGTGAGAAACACTTTCAGATTCCTTGCCTTTGAAATCCCCAAGTCCGACGCCAAAAATCATCCTTCCCTTGGAGAGATGATCCAGGGTGACGATCTCCCGAGCGACTTTCCAGGGCCGCCGCCGAGAGAGTGGCGTAATCATCAATCCTAGCCGCATGTTCTCTGTATTGCAGGCTATGGCAGCCATTGCAATCCAGGGATCGTTTTGGGGACCTTGCCCTCGGCCGATATGGTCCCAAAGGAAGAAGCCCTCTCAGCCGGCCTCTTCGGCCATAACCGCTAATTCAACGATGCGATGGATATCGGCGTAGTCGCCGTGGTTGGGTAGGCTGAGTCCGAATTTCATGGTTTACTCCTTTTGCTCATTTTTTAATCCGTTTATAGATCCATTCGATGTTGCGTTCATAATTCGGCCCACCTAACTTAGGCAAGTCTGGATTTCTTTGGATTTCTGTCAATGAAGCTTCTTCTTCGACGTGACGTTTGATGATTTCCCAGGTGGTTTCGAGGTATTCTACCTGTCTATGGATCTCGCCCTCATCGCAAAGGGGTCCGTGACCGGGGATGATCACATCAGCACCCAGGGTCGGCAGCCATTTCAGAGCCTTGATAAGGCTCCTGAAGTTGGTCACCGAGGCAAGAAAGGGCGCTCTACCAGAGAAGATTAGATCGCCAGAAAAGAGCACTTTATCCTCCGGTAACCATACGATGAGTGACTCAGGCGTGTGACCACCAGAATGGATCAGTTTTAGTGTGATCTTCCCAACGGATATCTCATATTCGTCATCGAAGGTGGTCAAGGGTTGCCCCAATTTGGTGCATTTCTTTGCCATTCTCGTCTTCGCTTTCTCATGGCAGACTACCGGACACATGAACAGACTGTTCCCATTGATGTGATCTGAATGGAGGTGAGTGTTGACCACCAAATTCACATCAGCAGCCTGAACGCCCGCGTTCTTGAGAATCACTCCCATCTGCTTGACACTGACCGATGTATCAACAAGAATGACCCCATCAGCGGTTTGGATCAAGCCAACATTGCAGCCTCCTTGGGCAATAACTGTGCTTTTAGGAATTGCCGCACTTATGTATGGTCTGATTTTGTGGATTTCCATGCTTACTCCTATCGTCACAGATTTCGATCTCAATTTTTGTAACGCTCCCAGTCCCCTCTCCCCCGACCCCTCTCCTTCTGGGAGAGGGGGGAACGAGCGAGCCCAAGTGTGGGGTGAGGGTGATTCATTATTTCACAGCCTCCTTTTCAATTACTTTTCTCAAAAACTGCCCGGTATAACTCGCATCCACTGCAGAGATTTCTTCGGGAGTCCCTTCGGCAACGATGTAACCACCCTCCTCGCCGCCCTCGGGACCCAGATCAATGACCCAATCTGCTGTGCGGATCACATCCAGGTTGTGCTCTATGACCATCACCGTGTTGCCTGCATCTACAAGGCGGTGCAATATATCCAGTAGCTTCTGAATATCGGCAAAGTGCAGACCGACCGTCGGTTCGTCGAGGAGATAGATAGTCGCGCCACGGCTGCTGCGGCTGAGTTCTTTGGCCAACTTTACACGTTGAGCTTCACCGCCGCTTAAGGTCGTCGCGCTTTGTCCGAGTTTGATATATCCCAGACCCACATCCAACAGCGTCGCCAACATGCGTTTGATCTTGGGTTGATCTTCGAATAACTCGAAAGCTGCCTCAATATCTATTTCAAGGACATCAGCGATATTGGCATCTTTATAACGAATCTCCAATATCTGTGGCATAAAGCGCGAACCTTCGCACTCAGAGCAACGCACCCATACGTCGGCCATGAAGTGTAGTTTGACCTTATTAGCGCCGTAGCCCTCACAGGCCTCGCAACGTCCGCCTTTGGCGTTGAAACTGAAATATCCTTCTGGATACCCTCGTTCCTGGGCTATCTCGGTAGTGGCGAATACTTTTCGGATCTGAGTTAGCACGCCCACATAAGTGCCTGGGTTGGAGCGCGGGTTACGCCCAATGGGATCCTGTGTGATGTGGATCACGCGCCGCAGTCGTTCGGCACCTTCGAGAATATCATAATTGCCGGGGACTTCACGACCGTCATGTAAAATCTGAGACAGCGCAGGGGATAGCGTCTGGGTGATCAAGCTGCTCTTGCCGGAACCGCTGACCCCAGTGATGCAAGTAAGAATGCCCAAAGGGAAGTCCACATCAACAGATTTCAGGTTGTGGAGTGAGGCACCTCGGAGGCGAATCCACCCCTCGGGGGTTCGATGATCACCTTCATTTCCAGAGATGACGCTCCTTTCTCCAGATAAATAACTACCTGTCAGTGATGCAGGATTCGTCATCACATCCGCTGGGCACCCCTCAGCGACCAGTTCCCCCCCAGCAGAACCAGCTCCAGGACCGATATCGATCAACCAATCAGCCGACAGCATCGTTTCGGCATCGTGTTCCACAACCAGAACTGTGTTGCCTGCATCCCGAAGATGACAGAGCAGATCGAGCAGAGCCTGGTGATCGCGAGGGTGCAGGCCGATCGAAGGTTCATCGAGCACGTAGAGCACGCCCATCAACTCGCTGCCGATCTGACTGGCCAGGCGGATGCGCTGAGCCTCGCCCCCGGAGAGGGTCGGGCCCGGACGATTGATTGTCAGGTAGTGCAGGCCAACGTCGCAGATGAACTGCAAGCGCTCCTCGACCTCTGCAATCAGCTCACTTCCGATCACAAGCTGGCGGGCATCCAGTTGGCTCTTCAGATTTCGTACCCATGTCAGCAGATCACCAATCGACTTATCTGTGATCTCAGGGAAGCGCCTGTTCGCCAGAGTGACGAAACGGGCCTCCTTGTTCAGACGTTCGCCGTTGCATTGAGGGCAGGGTTGCTCGCTCATGAATTGACGGTAGTAGCGGCGCTGGTTCTCAGATTTAGTCTGGCGGTAGAGCCTGTTGACATGGTGGATGACGCCATCTAGCTCGCGATTCCTGCTGACCTGAAACGAGCCAGTTTCGCTTTCAGCACCAAATTCGATCTGAATTTTCTTCCCTTCGCTGCCGTAGATCAACGTACGGCGAAAATCTTCGGGAAGTTCGTTCCACGGTTTCTCCAGGTCAGCACCGTAATAATCTGCGATCCCATGGATGTAATTGATCCAGTAGGTACTGGTTGACTTGCGCAGGTCTTTCAACATGTAGAAGCCTGAGGCGTCTTCCATCAGGGACCGGTGCGGCTTGGTGATGATCAAGTCTGGGTCTACTTCCAGCTTGAGCCCTAATCCGCTGCACTCCAGACACATCCCAAAGATCGTGTTGGGGTTGAGGATGCGCGGCTCCAACCTGGGCAGGGTCAGGATGCAAGCCGGGCAGACGCGATCGTTGCTCAGGTGCAGTTCTTCCTCTTCGAAGGCAATAATGACGATGCCTTTACCAACCTCGAGCGCGCGCTCGATATTCAAGTGACACTGACTTGCAAAGTGACTGGCACTTGAATCTTTCGGAATGGATATCTCTGCGACGAGGGCTTCGATTGTGTTCTCGCTATTCTTTAAGAACCCCGATTTCTCCCAGAAGCAGGGGTTCTCCAAATCGACCATCTCCCCATCGATGCGCACGCGTCCAAAGCCTTGCGTACGTGCCTGATCCAGCACTTCAGTAGGTTTGTAGCGACCATAACGATTCAGCGGAGCAAGCACTTGCAAGCGGGTTCCTGCTGGCAGCCGGACCAACCGCTTTGCGATCTGGTAAGCCGATTGAGCTTCCACTGCCCGTCCACACTGTGGGCAGTGCATCCTTCCCACTCGGGCGAACAAGATGCGCAAATAGTCGATCACTTCCGTGATCGAACCGACAGTCGAGCGTGAGTTGGGGCTAATGGTGTGCTGTTCGATTGCTACCGCCGGGTTTAGGCCGACTACCTTGTCGACTTGTGGCTTCTCCATCTGACGCATAAACTGGCGCGCGAAGGACGACAAACTCTCGATATAACGGCGCTGTCCCTCCGCGTAGATGGTGTCGAAGGCCAGAGAAGACTTACCGCTACCGCTAACACCCGTGATGACCACCAGCTTCTCCCGAGGGATGCGCACGTCGATGTTCTTGAGATTGTTCTGACGGGCACCCAGTATGGTGATACCGTCATAATCTTTTAGATCTTCTGTGTTTAGAGCGGGATGTTCGGGCTGACCTTCAGGTTGAGTTGACTCAATGGACAGTATCTCTGCCCCCGAGGTTTCTGTCAGTTCGATTAGCCGAGGCATATCCGATTCGAGCAGGTCGCTGGCAGTTTTAGAGTCGCCATCACCGAGGATACCGACCAGATGCAGACGGGAACGGATCACGCGAGTACGCGGTAGCTCTTCGAACAAGGCGCGCATCTCGTCTAAGGTATCGTCGGGATCAAGGCAGACCTGGGCAATACGATCCAGTAATTCTCTATCCTTGGATGATATTTCACTTTCGGGCTTGGCATGCAGGTCATCCCAATAGTCGAACAATCCCATATCCAAATTATTTAGGGTCTGGAAATCATGCAGCAGGTTGCCGCGCAGCATCGGCCAGCCTCGCCAGTGCTCGTTATGACGGTATAGCTTGACATCGATCTCTTCAGACCGACAGCCTAACCAGGAGTAGGGTGCCAGGTAGAAATCCTGATTGACGCGCAGGTTGCTGAAGTCGAGCCCCTCATTCAAGGGGCGTTTGATTCTGTCTAGCATACGGTCGATATCTTCCCCACCGAGTTCTCCATCGATCAAATGCCAGCTTGATGTAGTTGGGTTCCAATACTCGGTGACCCAATGGTCGCCGCGATAAGGTGGTTGGGGGCTGTAGTCGATATATGCGCCGAATCCAGCTCGTGTGCGCGCTGCGTATCCTTTATGCCGTAAGATAGACGTTATAAACACAGCGAAGTCGCGGCAGTAGCCAATCTGCTGCTTGACATCCCGCGGAACGGTCAGGGAGGAGGGGTCCAGTTCGATGATTCGTGCCAGGCGCTGCCGCATAGTGCGCAGGAACTGCTCCCGGCGCTGTGTACTGGTGGGTCCGTATAGATCGCGCGCATCGTGCGCATGGAGTAGTACACCGTTGATGATCTCGAAGAGCTGTTGAAAATCATCCGGCAGATCATCGTAAAGATAAGCATATTCTCCTGGATCAGTCATCGGGCTGTGAGTTTGGTAGAAAGAAAGAGTGTCAGTCATAATTCTTATTCCTTAACAATTTCGAATCCATATTGGCAATATAACTGGAAGGCTGCCATGTTCACATCGGTATTCAGTGTTATGGTTTCATCCCCTCGGGCAGCAACTTCATTCATAGCATAGCTCAGCATAAATTTCCCTATTCCCTGGTGTTGGTGATCGGGATGAACGCACATGCAGCTGATGTGACAGTTCCCCTGGCCGAAGGGCAGAATGTAAGTAAAACCAATGATGTCACCATTCTCCAGAATCACGGATGATCCTGGTTCATTTCGGGCTACATCGAAGCTAAGGGTATCGAAGTATTGGCGGCGCCCCGTTTCGCTTTGCTCAAAGAAGAATTGGGCGTCACCCTTCTCAAAGGCTGCGTAATAGCAAAGATAGAGTTCCTCTTCGCTGGTGTCCTTCAGCGACATGACTTCATAGCCGTCAGAAAGGTCGTTCTCAATCTGGGGTTGTTTTGAGAGATGGCAGATCATCTCAACGTAAATATTTTCTGGCATGCGGGTCTCCTTCAGAGTTTGGAGGAAGGTGGTTCCAGGCCCCTTCAGCTTTGCTTCGGAGCACTTCGTAAGGAACCGCCTTCCTGGTACTCAATTTATCGTTGAGTTGATCTCCTGGATATCAATTTGGCCAGCTTTGTTTTGTCCATTGCGTTTGTAAAGGTCAGGCTGGCTGAAGGTATAGGTGCGTGTAAACGAGAACGAGATGATCAGGTCTCCGTTCTTCTCTTTGGGTTTGGTGATCTCCACCAAGTACTCCTCGTCGATATGGGAAAGATGGTCGTTCGTTATCACAAGCATTCTCCGTTTGGCAATACTACTGGTTCTGAAAACTGCTCAGGCTGGTCTCGGACTGATTGAGCGATCATAAGATAAGAGTGTGTGTGAACTTTAGATCATGGCATCACCCCCTTTATGGACACAACCTGGCCAAGACGTCGTCTAACCAGGTTGTGTTTAATAGTTTTAAATCAAAAGCCCCGGTTTTGCATTTTCCAAATTTCAAAACCGGGGCTAATTTATTTTCGCTTTTAGTTAGTTCGTTTGAACCTGCGAAGTCATTAGCGAGAAGTTGGTGTCGCCACCTATGTCTCAAGGGGCACACTCCGAGTGCTGTGTGTCATAGTGAAGTGATTCTACCGTTCAAGGACACATGAGTCAATGGTGATTCGTTAGTTCTGCTTCAAGCCAATGGTGAACTCCTGACCTTCGACTTTGTGAGTTTCCACGAAGCCTTCACTGGGTGGCTCTCCGGCGATCAACTCTGTAGTCAAGGTTTCGGTCTGGATGTAGTCGCCCCAGGTTTGGAATACTTCGACCAGCTCTCCTTCAGCGACATACCAGGTGGTGATACGGTCTTCGATGTTGAAGTCGGCGTTCTTGCGCTGAGCTTGCACTCGACGCACGATCTCACGAGCCAGCCCCTCAGCTTTCAGTTCAGGGGTCAGAGCTGTGTCGATGGCCACAGTGAGCAGCTTGTCCTCGGCAGTGGCCAGACCCTCGGCACCCTCGGCGTTGACCAGTACTTCCTCGGCGGTCAATTCGATGACATCGCCGTTCACTTCGATGGCAACCGCCTCTTCTGCTGCGACCTTGGCAGCTACATCAGCCGGATCCAGGGCAGAAAGGGCGGCGCGCACCTTGGGGAAATCGGCGCCGAACTTTGGGCCTAGCAATTTATTGTTGGGCAACACTTTATAGCTGACCAGGGTCTCGGCATCTTCAACGAATTCGAAGCCTTTGATGTTCAATTCGTCCGAGACGATCTCGACCAACTCATCGGCCAACTCGGCCCAGCCCTCTTTGACATACACCATGACCTTGGATAACGGCTGGCGAACTTTGATGCCTGCATTGCTGCGGGCGCTCAAGCCCAGACTGGCGGTGCGGCGGGCGAGTTCCATATGCTCGACCAGCTTCTCGTCGATGACGGTCTCATCAGCCTCGGGCCAGTCGGTGTGGTGAACACTCTCGTAAGCACTTGCGCTGAGCTCAGTCGAAGTGTCGGGGAAGACGCCGCGCACCAGATTCTGGTACATTACTTCGGTAACGAAGGGGGTGAACGGAGCCAGCAGGCGTATTAACTTGACCATGGTGTGATAGAAGGTGGCGTAGGCGCTGTCTTTGTCTGAATCCTGCTCAGATTTCCAAAAGCGACGGCGCGAGCGACGCACGTACCAGTTGCTCAGGTCATCCACCAGGGTCTCAATTGCCTGGGTGGCGACATAGGCATCGGAGTTATTCAATGCATCCGTGACACGCTCCACGACCTGATTGAGACGTGCCAGGATCCACCTGTCCAGCGGTGATTCGCATTGGGGGGCAGGACCCTCTGGGGTTCCAGGGTCGAACGTCCCTGTCATTGGAGTCCAGCCATCCAAACTGGCATAGGTAGTCAAGAAGGAATACAGATTCCACAAGGGGATGATAAACCGTCGCCGGGTTTCCTCCGCGCGATTGTAGCCGAAGAGCAGGTTGTTCTCGGGTTTGTGAGCGCAGTACAGCCAGCGCATGGTGTCCACGCCCATTTTATCGGCGGCCTCATTGAACTCGATGGCATTGCCCCAGGATTTGTGCATCTCGCGGCCATCCTCGGCGTACAGGCTGGCGTAGCCGAAATTCTCCAAGAAGGAGGGTGTGCCGTCCAGCACGGTGCCCATGGTCAGCATGCTGTAAAACCAGTTGCGGAACTGTCCGGGGAAGGATTCACTGATCCAGTGAGCAGGGTACCATTTGCGCCAGTAGTCGGGGTCATCGCGAAAACCCAGGGTGCTGAAACTGACGATGCCGGCATCAAGCCAGGGATTGCCGACGTCCGGGATGCGGCTCATCACGCCGTCACATTGAGTGCAGCTGATTTTGATGGCGTCGATGAAAGGTCTGTGGGGGGTGTGTCCCTCGAAAACATCCCAGCCTTCAATGGCGCGCTCTTTGAGTTCATGGTCATCGCCAATGACATGATAGTGGCCGCAGTCGTCGCAGACCCAAATGGGCAGCGCCAGGCCCCAATAGCGTTTCTTGGAGATCATCCAGTCGTGCATATTGCGCAGCCAATCCAGCTCGCGCTTGTAACCGAACTCAGGAATCCAGCGGATCTGGTCGACCACGTCCATGATCTGGTACCGCAAGGATTTTTCCTTCTCTTTGGTGGAAACCTCAGCACGCGGCTTATCATAGAGTTTGCCCATACTGATGAACCATTCATCAACCAGACGGAAAACTAACTCGGTGCTGCAGCGCCAGCAAGTGGGGTAGCGGTGAGTATAAGGCTCGACGTGATAGAGGATGCCCTTCTTTTCCAGGTCTTCGAAGATGGGAGTGGCTACTTCAGAGACATGCATGCCAGTCAGCCAGCCAAAACCATCGACGACGACACCCTCATCTTCGATGGGCGCGATCAGGGGGAAGCTATACTCTTTGCCCAGCTCGAAGTCTTCAGCACCGCAACCTGGGGCGATGTGCACGATGCCGGTACCTTCGGTCTCGCCGACATCGTCCCAGGAGATGACCTGATGAGTTTGGGTAGCGGTGGCAGTGATACCTTCGATGAGCTCATTGAGTTCAGTCACACCACCGGGGGTGTTGGCGGCGGGAAGATCGTCGTATGGACCATCGTACGCCCAGCCTTCCATCTTGGCACCCTTAAGTTCGCCCAGGACTTGGTACTCACCGCGTAGGATATGCAGGGTACCTTTGGAGAGATACAAGATATGGTCGCCATTTTTTACTTTGACATAATCTAATTCTGGCCCAACCGCAGCGGCGACGTTGCTGGTTAATGTCCAAGGTGTAGTGGTCCAAACTAAGAGCGATTCTGGTAGACCAGATTCAGGATCAGTTTTCGGTCCTCCGTCTTCCGTCCGGAGCGGAAAACGAAGGGTGACGCTTCTATGCGTCAATTCCATATACCCATCGGTGACAATCTCGTGCTGGCTGATACCAGTAGCGCAGCGCGGGCACCAGGGCATCACATCTGCACCGCGATAAAGCCATCCATTTTCCCAACTTTTCTTGATCATCTTCCAGATCATGAAGTTGTTTTCGTTAGAGAAAGTGAAATAGC
>CAYWIC010000122.1:0-16556 GCA_964458115.1 uncultured Anaerolineales bacterium
GGGGGGGGCTTCGCCCCCACCCCCTATTCCCAGCCATTTTCTCGCTGAACTGCGTGAAGGTTCACCCAACATGAACACCACGAATCCGATAATCACGATGTACGTGAGTGATGAACAAGATAGTCAGGACGTGCAAAGTCTGATGGATTTGCTGCTCAATGCAGCGTGGCATAAATCTTTGTACAGTTCATATCTCGCGCCCACTGTAAATGGATAACAATTAGATTAGGTACTAGGGGAAAGTTCGGCTCTCCAGGAATTGCCGTAGAGATCCGAAAATTTATTGGTAGATTATGGAGTTAATTATGCGCAAAATTCATGTGCGAACTTGGGCTTTATCCATCACGATCTTTTTTAGTCTCATATTGGCGCCATCAGCGGCAGCACAAAACGGTGGGACTGACGATGCAGATCTCTGGGGGACGATGTTCTTTTCTTACATTGTTTTCCCATTGCTTTACATCATTCACAAAACAATCCTGGTGAGACGAGTAAAAAGATCAATGCATGCGCTTTCGGAAGATGTCGGCTCGGAATATCCCATGGTACTCGATGTACCTGGACGGCCTGCTCAGGTTCAACCTGAGATCCTCGAGTTCGATATGAAAAATGACCTACCTGAGGCCCTTGAGCATCGTGAAAAGGTACTCTCCCAGGCATTGAATAACCTGAATCGGCGTTGGCGCTCAGAGTTTTTCGCCAGTGTTGTGTATGTCTCCCTACCCATGTTAATGGGAATTCTCAGCCGCCAGCCATATCAAGAGACATGGTGGGTCGTGATTGTTTTGGTCGCAATCTATTTCATTCTCATATCGATCAGTTATGCCATCAATCGAGCAGATTTCAGCCCTGAAAACTGGTCTTTCGGTCTGGCCGCTCCGCAACTCAAGTGGATAGAGATGATCATCAAGCCGTTATTGAATCCGGGGTACGACATCTTGCTCTGGCTCTTTCTAGGAGGGGTTCTGATTAGCGGCACCTACCCGGGCGCTGCTCCAGAAGATAGCCTCTCGAGTGAGGCAACGCCAATGCTGTTCTTTATTGGTGTTTGTATTGCGGTGGCTTTTCATTTGGGACTGCTGGTCAGACGTTGGTTCGCTCCACACGAAGGGCCAAATATAAAACTGCTCGTATTGCGAGTTTTTGGTTCCTCAAGATCTGCTATATTAACCTTCGATAGATTAATTCGATTTTGGAGGAAATTCGGGCTGCACTTCACTATCGATGATCCAGACTTTGCAAAACACCGCTACCGGTTCTTCCAATTTAGAACCCTAACCCAATTTTTCCTAGTGTTCTTCGCCGGCGCCATAAGCGCTTGGGCGAGTTTGATCATCTTTGCCCTGATAGTGATCTATGACTGGCATGGCTTGATCATTCGTAGACCCGTTCGAGATCAGGAACACGCTCGCCAGCGCATCCAACAGACCATGGCTAAACCCAGAAAAGCCGATGGCACCTTCAAGGATTTAAGGATGGTGGCCTATATGAACACTTGGAAGCTGGTTGTGGATGAGTTTATCAAGGTGGTAGATGTGGTTCTGTTCGATGTGAGGGAATACACTGAACAACGTAAGGGCGCGCAATATGAAGTCGATTTCATTTTCGATACGTTTCCCGCCGACAGGGTTGTTTTCTTGCGTACCACCGACAGTGATCAGGAAGCTATCCACCGCTTGATAATGGATCGTTGGGCTCAGTTGCGTGAGAGTTCACCCAACAGAGATATTCCCGATCCAGTGATCAGGATTTACGTTAGTGGCAAACAAAAGGGGCCAGATGTTCAGGGGCTGATGGATTTATTGCTCTATGTTGCCAGGTGATTCTCTCTTCCAAAAGAGCACCAGGAAATTTCCCACTAATACCAAAACGATCCCTAACAAGGCCAACATAGTCCAGCGATACCCTTCGAACAGAGTCGATAATCCCAAGGCGATAATGGGGAAAAGAAGGGTCGCGTATGCTGCTTTGTCCGCGCCGATGCGACCCAACAGGGTCAGGTAAGCCATGAAGGCCAGGATCGAGCCAAATACCGCCAGATAAATCATCGAACTCACATAGGAAAAAGACCAGTCAAACTGAAAAGGAGTACCCTGGATTAGCGCGTAGATATACATCAGCAGCGCGCCGTAGGCCATGCCGAAGGCATTAGTCTGCACCAAGGGTAACGCCTCGCGCTGGTTGCGCGCCGAGGCAATATTGCCAAAAGATGCGGATACTACACTCCCAAAAGCGAGCAGCACACCCACGAATCCGGCATCTTGAAGATTGAAGGCGTTCAACTCCGGCAAGAAAACCAGCGCAATACCAATCAACCCAATTACTGCGCCGACAATTACGTTTATGCGCACTGGCGTTCTCAAAAAGGTTGCGCCAACAATTACGTTCATAAACAGCAAGGTTGAGAAGATCACCGCCACTAAACCACTGGTCAGATACAGCTCTGCCAGATAGACCAGGAGATAGTTAATCGAAAAGAGGAATATGCCCTGCAATGCAATGAACAAGTGCTGGCGGAAGGTAAATCTCAGGCTCAAGCCGCGCAATTTACAGAACCCGAACATAAGCAATGCAGCCAGAGTGAAGCGATAAGCCACGGATAGCACCGGGTCGACAACCCCTAGTTGGAACTTAATTCCAATCCAGGTAGAACCCCATATCAACACTGTAGCGGTATATAGACCGAGATTTTTCATTAGGTTTGTATCCTCTTATGTGTTATTGCGAGCCCCACTGGGGCGAAGCAATCTCCAGCGCATCAGAGGAGATTGCTTCGGTCGCTGGCGCTCCCTCGCAATGACAGAATTCGATATTGATCAGAATAATATAACCTGCTATAATTATTTTAACAGTTAGAATATATCATCGCTACCCTAACCTGTCAAGTTGATTTTATCGGTTATATACTTAGAACTTACGCAGTTCGGCGAGGAGATTGCCGGAAATAGGGGGTGGGGGCGTCGCCCCCACCCCCTATTTCCGGAACACCATGCTTCAAGTGCGTAACTTCTAAGAGTAATAGCACATCCTTCCCGATATGAGTAACGACAACTACCTGTGCCTGGATTTTGCCAACACTCTGGAAATGCACGCCAGCGATCATCCCCAGGAAACCCTGCACAACTATGCAGATCTGGTCGCCTGGGCAGAAGATGCGGGCATTCTTACCTCACACAAAACAAAACATCTCCTTGAGGCAGCGCGAGGTGAACCAACCGCAGCACATCAAGTATTGGGACAGGCCCTGGGATTACGGGAGGTCATCTACAGGATTTTCGCTGCCCTGGCATTGGGAGTCTCTCCTGAAAATCGCGATCTGGTTGAACTGAATACCGCCCTCTCCACCGCAATGGATGGCGCGCAGATTATCCAGATCGAAGATGGTTTTCAGTGGATATGGAATCAAGAGCAAGGGGCACTAGATTCTATTCTCCATCCCATCGTCCGTTCGGCCGCAAAGTTACTGACTTCAGACGATCTGCGACGTGTGGGGCAATGCGCCGACGACCGCGGTTGTGGCTGGCTCTTCATTGATACCAGTAAAAACCGCAGCCGCCGCTGGTGCAGCATGGTCGATTGCGGCAACCGTGCCAAACAGCGCCGGCATTATCAGAGCAAACGGGGGCAATAAAGGCACAGCTTCTAGCCCTCTTCAAACACCCACGATCAACACACGGCCAATCTACTCGCTTGGTACTTGAAAGCGGGCAAAGAGATCAAAGGGTCGCTCTTCCCACAACTCATTGGCGTACATGGTCACTGAAATCGTGTTCTCACCTGGCTGCAAGTAGGGCGCAATCGCATCCGGATTATTGTTGATCGGCGCATAGCGTATCGGTTCGGGGATATTGAGATAGAACCCTGTATTATATGGAAAAGCCGCCTGAAATTCATTGGCGTCAAGGATATGGCCATTGATGGAAATTTCCCTGGGGTTCATGCCATAATACAGATCAAATTCGATAAGCTGGAACTCTTCGGGCAACGAGAAAGTGACTGTATAGGTATCCTCACCCGCGCCATAGGCGTTGTAAGGTCCATCCTGCACATCCATGAAATGATAAGGCTGAGGATCATGGCATTCGCTCACTTTACTAGGAGAGGGGTCGTCATAGTGGGTATACAACAAATAACTGCCATCTCGTTGTGGTGTGCAAATATCTGGCAGATTGGCATAGAACAAATCCCCGATAAAAAATTCTGCATTATGAGAGCATTGCGTGCCCGAACAGACATCCAGTTGACGCAATCGGATCAACAACTCAACTTGTTCGCCACTAAACGCGCTCACATCGGCAAAAGCTTACACATACGGCACACCGAACTCCGTCTCCATCAAGAAAGAGGCAAAGGTCCAGACCGTCTCGCCACCTGCCGCAACGCCAATCTCTAAACCTGATTGACTGTCTGACTCGTCCACAGGGCCATTCAACGAAGTCGCTACAGGGATAGAGATAATATCTACCTCGTATGGAATCAAGAGAGATATGACGATCTCAGCTGTCTGCTCTCCGTGACCATATCCATGCACGGCCAGTTTGGCTACCTGACCGTAGATGCCTTTGGGATCCTGCACCAGTTCAGCCTGATCATAACGTTTGACGATGGTACTGTCCTCCCAGGTACCCGCGGACCCAAGCACCTCGAGACCCTGGGCATCATAGACATAAATCGTTTCATCCAAGATGATCGCCGGTTGCAGTTCAGCCGTCGGTTCGAGTGTCGGCTGCGGTTCAAGAGTTAACGTAGACATGGCAGTCGCTTCGGGCGCGCTGGTTGGCTGGATGACTTGCGTCGAGGTTGGTTCTGGCTCTTGGGGCTGGCCGAACAACCCCGTGCCGAAATAGAGAAGCCCTAAGACCGCGGCCACAGCCACTAACCCCAGCACACCAACACCGCCCAGGATGAATCCAAAAGTCAGCCAGCGCGGACGAGCCTTGGGATTTGGAGGGGGAACCGGGGCGGGCAACGATGGTTCTGAAATTTGTGGGGGTTCAGGCTGAGCAGGCTCTGGTTCCTTAACAGGGTAGATGACGGTTTCCGCTCTTCTTGTCGCGTCGGCTTTGACTGTGGCCGCCACATCCTTTTCCGTTGCACTCAAAGCGGCAATCATCTCTTCAGCGGTGGCATAGCGATCCTCGCGCTCTTTAGTCAGGGCCTTGAGAATGACCCGCTCAATGGCTTCAGGCATATTGGGGTTTACCGAGCGGGGTGGTGGTAAGGGATCGTGGATATGTTTGATGGCCACAGCCATGGGGGTTTCCGCATCAAAAGGCAAGCGGCCGGTGACCATTTGATACAGGACCACGCCCAAAGAATAGATGTCACTGCGGCCATCGGGCATCATCCCCAAGCCCTGCTCTGGTGACATATAAGACGGGGTTCCAATGACACCCCCGGTCTGGGTGAAGTGGCTGGTGCCCTCGACCATCTTGGCAATGCCAAAATCCATCAGCAAGCAGTTGCCGCGCTCGTCGATCAAAATATTACTGGGCTTGACATCCCGATGCACGATGCCCCTTGAGTGCGCATAATCCAAGGCATCCCCAACCTGGGAAACAATCCGCCGAATTTGTGCCATGGGAAGCGGAACCCCGCGCAATAGATCAGCCACGGTGCCCGTCTCGACAAAGGGCATCACGATATAGGTATAGCCCTCGGCTTCGCCGTAATCGAAAACCGGCAAGATATGGGGGTGTTGAAGTTGAGCGATCAGCCTGGCTTCTTGCTCGAAACGCCCCACAAATTCAGGATCACTGGCGAAATGTCTGGGCAAGATCTTTAAGGCCACATAGCGATCTGTCTCAGGGTGATAGGCTTTATAGACCGCAGCCATCCCCCCTTCACCCAGGGGTTCAACAACCTGGTAGCGGTTCAATTGTTTCCCAGTGATATCTTCCATCATTCACCTCAACTATTTCCCTTCGCAAACTTTTTCCATCCCCGATCGAGAAGATCGATCTGTAAATACTATATACCATTTCAAGCCCAACTGCAACAAACCCACATGGTAGAATCTATCTCAACCTGAATTACTCACAAAGAATTGCCCGGAGAAAGGGTGTGCGCATGCGCACACCCTTTCTCCGGGAGCTTTCTATAGGAGATTTTTCATGTGTGGAATTTTTGGTATTGTTACCAAAGAAAAGCAACAACTTGGCCCAACGTTGATCGAGGCAGGCCATCGCCTATCCTATCGGGGCTATGACACCGTTGGAGCAGCAACGATCCCCCCCGAGGGAGAAATCGATCTCCGCAAAGATGTGGGCAAAGTGCAAAAGGTAGCAGATCGCCTCAACTTCAGCGAAATGTCTGGAGATCGAGCCATCTTACAACTGCGCTGGGCCACTTTTGGGGCACCATCCTATACAAACGCCCAACCGCATTTGGATTCTGATGGAGACATGGTCGGCGCGCACAATGGCAACGTGGTCAACAATGTCGAATTACGCCAGCAGTTCATGGCAGAGGGGATGACCGTGCGCTCCGAGAATGATGGTGAAAGCTGCGTGCATGCCGTGGAACGCTACGTCGACCAGGGATATGACATGGTGGAAGCTATCCGGCGCGCGTACAACGACCTGGAGGGGGATTATGCCTTTGTGATCGGGGTGATCGGTGAAGACCGCCTCTACGCCATCAAGAAAGGTTCGGGGTTGGTAGCCGGTGTGGCCGATGGTGCTACCTGCATTGCCTCAGATCTGCCTTCGGTGCTCGATATCACCCGGGAGATCGTACGCCTGGAAGATGGTGAGATCATCACTTTTTGGGCTGATGGCTACGAGATCCACAAAGTGGAAGACGGCTCCCAGATCGAACGCCAGCCGGAATTGGTCGAAGAGAGCATGGAGGCCGTGCAAAAGGGCGGCTACGATCACTTCATGCTCAAAGAGATCCATGAACAAGCCCAGGTCGCTCAGGAGTTATTCCACCTGATGGAGAACTCCGCCGATGTCGACCCCCTAATCGAGAAGCTCAGGGAAGCCCGCAATATCTACATCATTGCTTGCGGCACCAGCTATCATGCCGGGCTGCTGGGCTCGGTCTATTTCAGCCGCCTAGCTGGCCGTGCCACCATCCCAGTGCTCGCCCCACAGTTCATTGCCCAATATGCTCCCGCGGTCAGCCCCGATGATGTCGGTATTTTCGTCAGCCAGAGTGGCGAGACCAAAGATGTTCTCAACGCCATTCAGGCAGCCGAGGCTCAGGGGATGGGTGTACTGGGGCTGGTCAACGTGGTCGGTTCTACGTTGATGCGAGAGAGTGAATACTACGTCCCGCTGGCCTGCGGTTACGAGATCAGCGTCCCTGCGACCAAGACCTTCACAAACCAGGTGGTGGGCTTTTTCTACCTGGCGATGCGCATGGGTGGACATGATACGGCCCCATTGGGAAACTTGCCCCGCTGGATCAACGAGACCATTGAAGTCGTCGAGCAGCAGACTCCCGATGTGGAGGGGAAAATCTCTCCTTGGGATGATCTCTACTGTTTGGGGTATGGGATGACCTATCCTATTGCCCTGGAGGGGGCTTTGAAACTCAAAGAGATCACCTACGCCCATTGTGAGGGCATGCTCTCTACCGAGTTCAAGCACGGGCCTCTTTCCGCGGTCACTGAGGGCTATCCGGTGATCTTTGTGGCTGGCCCTGATGATATACCACTAATCGTCAGCGGCATCAACGAGGTGACCTGCCGCGGCGGGCGCGCCATTGTGATTGCTGAAGAAGATGCCCGCCTGCGTGCCAACGCTGATGACCTCATCGTCATCCCTACCGTGGATGCGCCGGATGAATTACGCCCCTATATCGATGCTATCTTGAGTGTATTGCCGCTGCAATTGCTTTCATACAAGATCAGCCTGGCGCGTGGCTTCGACCCTGATTTCCCCAGGAATTTGAGCAAGACTCTGACTGTTGATTAAGGCAACACTAAACCTAAGGAATTTCTATTGTTGTCATCCTGAGCATAGCGAAGGATCTGCCATCGCGCTGGTTGAAAAGATTCTTCGCCCCGCGGTTGGCGGAGGCTACTAAGAAACTTACATAATGTCATCGCGAGGAGCGTTGTGTGCGACGAAGCGATCTCAAACTATGCATGGAGATTGCTTCACTTTGTTCGCAATGACATCTATTTCATGAGTTACTTACGGTTTGAGCCCCCTTTTTTCGGGGTGGGGTTACTCAGAATATCAACAAAAATAAAACATCTGCAAACGAGTCCGGAGATTAGTCGCTAGTCTGTCTCTCGTCCTCCCGCAAATAGGCATCAATGGCTTCAAATCCTCCATCATTGAAGATCATGATGGCATTCTGTACAGTATCCTCAAGGATGTTTAGATTCGCCGCAATGGCCGAATTATTCCACCCTGCTTGAGAAAGGGATATGATCTGCACCCGCAGATACCTGCGCAAGTCATCTTCGGGCTGCCACTCTTCCAGGATAAGCTGTTCCTTTTCGGTCAGAGGGCGAACACGCACAGACTGCTTGCCAAAATATTGGAAGAAGAAGGCTTCATCCGTGCCGACTCTTTGGATCACTTTTTCGCGTCTATTGGCCTTACTGCTTTCGGATACCGTTTCAAATTCTGGTGCGGCAAAGCGGTAATTCTGGATCGAGCGCGATATTTCTACGATGCTGGGGAAAAAGCCAATGATCAAAATCATTCCGATGAGTATTTTTATGATTCTCAACCTGGGCGTGAACTCAATGTCTGTCCCCATAACTGCTTTGCCTGCAAAGGCCCACAAGACGAACAAGGATGGAATAGAGGCGCGCATCACCAGGTCATTCAGGACTCCCATTTTATATAGCGGCAAGAGTGTCAGCGTGAGCAGACTGACGAGAAATACAATGAATTGAATTGGGGATATATTAAGACGCTGTTTCAATAATTCCATTTTCTCAGACAGCGAAAACTTTGTGTTTTTCTTGTCACGAACATGATCAGCGGATGCTGCCAACCAAAAATATATCATCACTACAAACGCCAGGAGAATAAACTCAAGAACCCAGAATACTGCAATCGTCTTGAAGAGATAAGCTTTGTCTTCAACCAGGTGCCAAATAAAACCATGGTCGAATGAATATTGATTGGATGCCAGATAAAGCAAATTGATGCCCCCAATTAAAAGGGCCATAACGTTGAAAAGCATCGATTTCCGATTGAATAGGTAGCCGGAATTATTGAAGGAAAAATAGACCACGGGAATCAGCAAGAGAAACAGCGATAATCCAATTACGCCGAATGGGGTCCAAAGCACACCTGCGGCAACGGCCATCCCCAAATACTTTAGATTTCTTGGTTCGCAAAGATAGTTCACCAACATCCCAGTGAGCAACCAGGCAGCAATGGTGTGTTGGGGGACCCAATACATGAGCGTAGTTTGTGATGAGTATTGAAAAATCTCAGGCCAGAATTCGAAATGCTGAGTGAGCGTAAAGGCATCTCCTTTATATAAGAATGCCCCAATTATATCCAAACCCCCTGCGAAACAGAATATCAAAGCCAAACCCACCAATTTGACCGCTTTCTTCTCCAATCGTATGGCGCTGGTTTTAATGAACCATGCAAATGCGAGCAAAACCCCAATCAATGTCCACAAAAAGGAGAAGACATTGGCAGCTACCCAACCAAATAGTTTCCCGACAACTGCCGAGGGTAGATAATAGCCAACGTAATAGACGATCTTCTGAGAAGCGCCATCTACTAAGGTAGTCAGTGGCCAGCTTTTGGCAATCAAATCTTTGAGCAGAGCATTTGAAGCATCATAATCTGAGTTCTGGAAGCCCGCGCCCCCCACGCCTGAGAACATCAACCAGACCAAAATGATCGCAAGCGCACTCACAATCCATAAATAAGATTGGTTTGACGACTCAAGGCCAAACACATTCCCCCCAGTCAACCGAAAGGTTCTTACAGCGATATATATATCTCGGATGACGAATATAAGGAACACAACCAGGAGCAATATCGTTATGGCAGAAAGTGGAAATCGCAGCCAGCCATAGACGAATCCAATCACGGGTAGGATCAGATAGAGTGTGGTTACTGCTGCTAGGAATTGCTTATCTTCTGCCGGAGATACGTTCAGCCAGGCAACAGACTTCACGATAATATCACTGCAAATCAGAACCCATAACGCGAGATATGCAACCGCAACTCCAAAGCTAAAACCACGGGTTCCAAAAAATGGGAATTTTGATGAACCTAGCCATGCAAGCGCTATGGTAATCCCTGTTCCAAATATCAAAGTCGCAGTCCTCACAATAGATCTATTTACCAGTGTCTTGAGCTTGACAATAACATTTCGTGAAATTGGTCGGTAAATGATCAGTAGAACGCCAATCAGCAAAACAACCGCTAGAGTTGCCACCGACAAATAGAATACTTCCCCAATATTGACAGGAGTTTGCGCGCGGTATTTCAGCATCGATCCCAGCATGATGGATGAACCCGAGGTAATCATGCCTAAAGAAGCGAAAATAATTCTATTGGTTTCTAATTTTTGTTGATTCATCTACAGAGGTAACCTAAATATCTGCCAGCGTTTGTAGATCTCAGCCCCCATATGTTCAGCCAGAATAATGGTGTTCGGGTTATCGATGCTTGTGATCGACAGATCTGTCCAAGTAAATCCCTTGGCCATAGCTCGTTTGACCAACTCATCGAAAAGTAAAATTCCTGCCCCTGTATTCCAATACTCAGGCAAAACCAGGATTGATTTGATCGTCAAGGTGCGGATCGTTTGGGTCTTCATCCGCCACATCAATTGCAAGTATTTCCAGGGCGAACGCAACCCATCTACGTGGATGAAGACCTCATTTAGATCTGGCAGACCTGGCAAGAAACCTACAGTCTCCCCGCGCACATCCGCGAACAAGATCAATTCAGGGTCAGCGATTTGCCTGAAGGGCGCGACCATCGCAGCAACCGAGGCACGTGTCCTGCCAATATGATCTGAGAGGTGGGCTAATGAGAGATTCAATAAACGATGCAAGCAATCGATCTCCTCGTCCCAACGATCGAAATCAGCTTCACGGATTGTGATCCAATCTTTTTGGCGGATGCGGTCAGCGACCCGAGCCATACGTTGAATTTGGGGCGTTTGAGTTAAAGCTGCACCCAAAGCGACGTTCTGCGGGCGGGCCTCTTCGAAGCCATAGCTTTTCATGAATTCCGAGTAATATTCCAGGGTGTGACCACACAACAATGCCGGCGGACGGGAGCGTCCTTCTACTAAGACGCCATAACTATCTTCATAGTCCAGGTTCCAGGGGCCATAAAGCGTGTCTAATCCGCGCGTCCGCCCCCAATCTGAAGCGCACTCGACCAAAGCTCGAAATACCTCTAAATCTTTAATATACTCAAAAAAGCCAAATACGCATTCGCTTGTTCCACGGTTTTGATTCGCCACTGGATCTTCTGCTGCGCAGATGGTACCCACAGGCTCTCCCTCACGCCAGGCGATGAAGAATTCAGCCTGGCCATGTTCCAAAAAGGCGCTCCGATTGGGGTCGATAACCTTCCGCCGCTCCGGAAGTAAAGGTGGCACCCACAAGGGATCGTTTCCATATATTTCCCAAGGAAAGGTAAGAAAGATCTGTGTCTCTCTCCCAGAGCGAACTGGACGGACTTCGATATTGGTCATAGTTTTTTATATCCTGTTGGGGACGATATATCGTGCAGCAACAGGATATTTCGTCTCCAAACTAGGCAGAATCTCGTCTACGGGCGGCCAGCTTTTCAACAATCTCGGCAAATTGAACCCTATCGAGGGGGTATTTGAAGGCAAAAGCAATCCCAATCGCTAGCAACACTGCTGGGATCGGTCCAATGGCAACTCGAATTCCCAAAAGAGCGTTGGGAGCCTGTTGAGCCACATTGGGCTGGTAGCCTGTTGCTTCGAGCATCAACAAAACAATCGGCAATGCGATTGAGGTGGCCACTTTCTTCGTCAGTGTGGTCAGACTGTAGAACATACCTTCATGCCGCTCTCCAGTCTGATATTCATCCCACTCGATGGCATCTGGCAAGATCGCCCAAGGGAGCACATGTGCTGCCGCCACCCCCACCCCTGCCAAAGCACAAAGCGTCAGGATCACGCCTAAACTGGTGGTCGGACTCAGTGTGATCAACACCAACTGAACAACCGCCCAAAAAGCGATCCCCACAATATAGGCCCAGCGTTTACTCCATTTCCGTGAGACCCAATCCCAAATCGGCAGGGCAAAGATAGCGATCACAAAAATAGTCGCCATGATGACGTCGTTGTATGCTTCACGCTGGACGACATATTTGATGAAGAACAACAATGATGATTGCAAAATATCCACTGCGATCCAGGTTGCCAGGAAGATTGCCAAGCCAAACAAGAAGGGCCTGTTTTTGATGGCCGCTGAGATGGATTGTCGCAAGGTCGGTTTTTCCTGCTCCATATAATCCTGGCGCTCTCTAGTGCCAAAGAACACCAACAGCATTGGTAATGCGGAGACAATGCCGAAAATGACCCCCATGGTCACCACGCGGGGGGCATTCTCTGGCGTGAAGCTGCCGACGATCATCAAGGGAATGATGAAGGCCACAAGACTCCCCAAGATCGAGAAGAACATGCGGTAGGAGGTCAACGAAGTTCGTTCGTCATAATCCGATGTCAATTCAGGAGTTAGCGCAAAATAGGGCATATAAAGGAGCGTGTTGGCAGCTTCGAACAAGATATAGGCCACCGCATAATAAGCCGCCAGAGCGATCATGCCATCCCAAGGAGGGCGCCACCACAGCATGGTGAACGTCACGGCCAGGGGGAGCGTGCCAAACAACAGGAACGGCCGGCGGCGACCCCAGCGCGTGCGGGTTCGATCTGAGAGATAACCAAAGATGGGATCGTTGATGTAGTCCCAAGTTCTACCGATAAAGATCGCCGCGGCTGCGATCCCTGGCCGGATGCCAACAACATCAGTAAGGAAGATAGCAAAATAGGCCCCCAATATGGTGGTCGATAAGCTGAAGCCAATATCCCCCACACCGTACATCAATTTTTCACGCCGAGAGAGTTTAGTCGTCATGATGGTCGCTCCTGCAACAACTCTTTGCCATCCAAGCACAAATGAAAGGGTGCAACAAGGGGTGTGCATGGGATGCTGCGCACTCCATGCACACCCCTTGTCGGATAGATACTAAAAATAACCCCGCCAACTCGAGCAAGGCGCGCTAATCGTCTTCTTTGAACTTGCCGGTCAGGTCAAAGCCGCAGCGCTCGAATTGCCGGAGCAAATTGGGAGGGAATAGATTTTGGCCCCACTTACGGCAAATGTGTTCTGTCCAGCTGTAGTCATCATACGTGAAGGTCTCTTCTCGATCGCCCTTTAAAGGGATCATGGCCTTCAATTTGACGTAGTAATCTTGCGCCCGATAGCCTTCGTCCATCACCTCCATAGACTGTTGAACAAGGTCATCATCCAATTGAGGATACTCGTCCTCAAAGAGCATGAACTCCATGGGGTAGCGCGGACGAGGAAGCGGATCGTTGGCAGGATACCCGATGGTCAATCCAACCATGGGGAAAACACGAGGGGGAAGTTTGAAATCTTTGATAATTTCCTCAGAATGGAAAGGGATCCCCCCCAAAAAGCAACTCCCCATCTCCAGGCTCTCCGCAGCGATGACCATGTTCTCGGCCATCAGGGCGGCATCTTGCATCCCTAATAGTATCAGCAGCATATCATCGCCGATCATGGTCCAACCGCGGCGTGCCATGATGCGTTCCCACTTAAATGAATCCACACAAACGATGAAAAACAAGGGCGCTTTGAATGGATTATTCTCGGTATCTCGCTTGAGTAATAGACTCCCTAATTGTGAGGCGAAAGGTGCCTGCTGACCTGCCCGGACGATCGTCTCGATCACGTCATCGGAGGGCATTTCATCCGTGTACTTGCGGATGGATTTTCGATTGAGCATGGTTTCAATGACGGGGTTGTCGATCATGGTTTTCTCCTGAACGAAAAATACGCCAAAACAATTGTATACCAAAAATATGGGAATATTCGTTTTCTCATAAAGGTGCTAAGATGATTCAAGGGCTGTCCCCAGCTTTAAGGGTAATAGGGGTCAAAACACCCCTAAATCTGGGAAATACCACAGCGATTCCCAGAAATCTCCAACAAATTTGCCAGTATTGAAGATCAGACTGGCCTAAAGTAGAACGAATTGGATTAACACCCCCATCAGAACCCCAATCACCAGCCCGGCAACCACATCAGAAAGATAATGCACCCCCATGGCAACGCGGGCGATGGCGACTAAGGGAGCCCAAATGGATAGGGCAATCGCAAACCAGATTGGACCAAGTGCGATGGCCATGGTTGCCAGCATGAAAGCCCGTGTTGCATGTCCCGAGGGGAACGAGTGCGGGTCCGTTGTGCGGTAAATATCACCCCAATCCCCCTCGGGGCGCTGACGCCGGATGGCGAACTTCAACAGCAACACAATCACAGCAGTAATAATAATGGCAATGATCAAGATCGTCGCCCGCCAGGCCCAGGTTGGTGTACCCCGCCACCACACCAATGCCAGCACCGCAAGACAGAACCATGAATCTCCCGAATGTGCTAAAAAGGCCGCTACGGAGCGTAACAGCCCAGGCGATTCTGCCACCCGCATCTTCTCAGAAATGCGGGCGTCGAAGTCCAATAAACTATTCAGGTTCATCCAGCTGCCTGGGCCTCAAGGTCTGCGATCAGGATTTCAAGCTGATGGGGTTTATCGATGTCCATGGCTGGTTCTGCATATTCCCATACGATTGGCCTGCCGGTAATTTTGAGTCGCTTGGTTACACGCTCGACTGCCCTTTCCAAGGATAGACGTCCCATGAGAAGCAAGATCAAAGTCAATATTCCAATCGAAGCGGCCTGTTTGAGGGGGCTTTTGCGTTTTCCGATCAACTCTTCCCACATAGCCAGGTGCTCGGGATCTGTGACCATGGTCTTGTGTGCGATATGGATATCCGCGCCACAGACATGCATGTCCGCCAATTTCGTGAAGGTGCGATTAGACCCAGGGTAACGAGCTTCCATGACTTCGCGCGTGACAATGCCATAATAGATATCATGTTGGGTTTGCATGGCTGTATCGATCAGCCAATCCACCATTTCCCCATTGATCCCTGGGATATCGGATGATACTGTTAGTACGTATTCTGCCTGGGGATTATTATCCAAAACGTTATAAATACCAGCAACGATATTATCAAGCATCCCACCCTGGTTAGGGACATAGTACAGGGGCTTATCGCTCGAAACTTCACAATCCTCGGGCAATCCTATGATGGTTATGCTATTCACTCTCTCAGCTTCGTCGAGTGCGTCCAACACCCACTGAACCATAGGCTTTTCGGCGATCTCCAGCATGGCTTTGGCAATACCTTGGGTATATTGGTACAGGGGTTGATCTGGCTTGGGGATACCACCAGCCATTACAATGGCATCCATATTAGTTCAGCTCCTGAATCTGGGGCTCGAAGTTGAGTTGATCAAGCAAATCAGCATACTCTTCCCAGGTTAGGGGGCGCTCTTTACCAGAGATAGCGACCAGCGCGGCCTCCATCATATTGGTGCCAAAGGAGCGACCATCCAGCACAGGCGTGGTCGTGACCAGATATTTTACACCCAGGCTCCGGAAGAGTTCGACATCATCGAGAGTTGTTGTGTTGGTCACAATCACCTTGCCATTCATATCATCGGGCATATGCTTTTTGACATAATGACAATCTCCGGCAACAACCGTGGCCCATTGGTAGATATTCTCATATTTGGGAACGCGTTCATCTTGCTTCTCGCCGGTGGGGTAGAGCATCTCAAAGGGGAAAAACCGCGTCACGATGGGGATCAGGATTTTGGCCAAGAGGCGCAGACCCCCTAAAGTTTTAATCGAAATGGGGATATCAAGCGCAAACATCAGATCGCCGAAGATCGTTTCATAACCCGCTTCGATAAAGGACTTTGACAAACCCCAGCGATCAACACCAAGGGTGATGAAAACCTTACGGCCATGTTCTTCGAGATAGCCGCCAATCTTTTCATCCAAAAAGCCTGGGGCTTTATTTTCCAGAGTGTTCTTCAAACCACCGCCATCCACAACAGGCGTCTTCTCGACAAATCGCACCATCGGTTTTACAGAATGGAAGGGGTAGAACTTGCCATCTACCAGCGCGCCCAGGTCAGCGCCACCGACTCCAAAAGCATCTACTGTCCCGTCAAGCTCTTTGTAAAGTTGCGCGGCTTTCTCCATATCGCCATCAGTGCCGATGCGTTCGATACTGATCTGTTCCCCTAGCAGTTCAACTTCCACAGCTTTATCGCGTTTGGACGAGCCAATGCTCACGCTCACTGCTCTCTTCATGATAAATCCTCCTAGAATAAATAAGGAGTTACGCACTTGAAGCGAATTGGGCTGGGAATAGGGGGTGGGGGCTACGCCCCTACCCCCTATTCCCAGCCATTTTATCGCTGAACAGCGTACGTGCGATAAATGATAAATAATAAAAAAAAAGCTGTTAAT
>CAYWIC010000123.1:0-16524 GCA_964458115.1 uncultured Anaerolineales bacterium
TTAACAAGACAAACAAAAGCAAGCGCATGAGATTTTCTTACCTCAAGCGCTCGCAGAATTTATCTATTCCAATTTGGACCTTGCATGCGGCCCGTATTATAAGGGAAGCGGAAAAACCGGTCAAGGAGCAAATTCGGAGTTTTTTACACCAATTTCATGAGTGGATTGGTAATCATTGTTGGCGATGGCGAAGCGGAATCTCGATATAGAAGACGCTCCCCTCCCCCAATTTACTTTCCAGACCCAAATTCCCGCCATGACGATCGACAATCGACTTCACAATGGCCAAGCCCAGACCGGTACCCCTTTCTCGTTTTGCCTTGCGGTCTGTGCTGCGATAGAACTTTTCGAACAAGTAAGGCTGATCTACCGGCGAAATCCCAATACCTGTATCTTCAACGATAAACAGAATCGTGTTATGTCGTGAGTTCGCGCGAACCCACACCTTGCCAGCCTCGGGCGTATATTTAACCGCATTTTCTACCAAATTATGCAAAGCCTGTTGAAGTAATGCCTGGTCAGCTTCGATGAGCGGTGGCAAATCTTTGGGAATATCAGCGCGCAGAATAATCTTCTTTTGTTGGGCCTGTAGCTGGAATGAATCGACTACCCACTCGACAATATCTTGAACAGAAAGCATTTCCAATTGCAACCCCACACCAGCCTCGATACGGCCGAGATCGAGCAAGTTATTTACCAGTCGTGAAATACTCTCGACACCTACGACGATCTTGCGTACGTACTCGGTCTGTTGTTCGTTGAGTTCACCTACCATCTCTAACATGGTGGCATACCCGCGCATGAGTGTGAGCGGTGATCTCAGGTCGTGGCTCACAGTGGAGACAAACTCTGATTTTAGCGCATCAAGTTCCTTAAATTGCGTTACATCTTTCAGGACACACACTCGTCCAATGTCCTGTCCATCAACGGTTATTGTCGATGCCGTTGCCACAAAGGTGCGACCACCAGGAAGATCAACTTCTACAGCTTCTGGAACTTTACCAGCGAGGCGCAATAGATCGATCAATGCTGTTTGAGTGATTACTTCTTCAATTGGCTTACCAATGCTGGCATCAATTCCCAAATCCAGAGCCTGCCATGCTTCAGCATTCATCAGCAACAGGCAATTATTTTGATCTGTCACTAACACTGGATCTGGCGTAGACGACAGAATAGCGGCCAGTCGTTCGCGCTCAAACTCTGCCGTCATAAACAAGCGCGCATTCGCAGCAGCGAGCGCTGCCTGCCCCCCTAGGGTCGTAATGAACTGGATCTCTTCATCAGAAAAGTTGTGAGGTTGAGCATAGGCAACCCACAAGATCCCGAAATACAAACGCTCATGATATAGCGCTACAGCTGCCAGGCTTCCTAAACGAGGTGCGCCTTGTCCAAAGTTTAGGAGAGGCGTTCGGGCAGGATTTGTCAGCACAATACTGCCTTTATCCTGATTTTTCATCAGAGCGAGGAGCTGCTCATCAAAATGGGCAAAGGCTTCGGTACCCTCGCCTACTCCGAACCGGGTGGGAACTTCACCATTTGTGCCACCCTCAGGAACGACACTCTCAGCGAGCGCAATACGGGCAGAACTAGCGCCAAAAGAGAGGGCTGATTCAATGATCGGTTGTAGTGCCTCAGTTATCTCTAAATTCGATGCAACACTCTGACTGACTAACAATAAACGATTTAGTTCATCTAAGCGCGCTTTTAGACTGACCCGCATTTTTTCAAACGCATTTCGCAATCTGCCCGCTTCGTCAACCCCTCCTCGTCGAAGTGCATGTTCAAGCTGACCTTGGGCAATTCGTTCAGCTTCCCCAGTTAGGGACTTGATCGATGAAGTTATCACACCTAAACTCAGCCGCATCAACACAGCTACAATCCCGACCAAGAGTATTATCATAACTAGAACTGGCACAGCGGTATCTAAGGCCAATTGCTGAGCCTGGCTAGCCGGGACCATCAAAACCGTTCCCCAAGATCGACCAACGGTTGGTTGAGTGAACACCAGCATGCTCGTTCCATCCGGGGCAGAACCATCAGAAATTGTAGCCTCACTCCCAATTAGAGAAGGGTATTGGGAAAACTCCCACTTAGATTCAGATTGATAGAGAATTTCATCATTCTCATTCACAAGGAGGCCCACACCCCCAATATCTGCAACACTGTTCAGGTTCGTCAATATCGATTGTGAATAAGGATTGCTGAGCAAATCAGTCGTTCCAATGAGAACTCCGGCTACTTGCCCTCCTTCTCCAGAAATCGCTGCCAGGAATGTAATTTGCGCTGGGTCTCCACCATCGATGGATGGTACAGCATAAACTTGAACAGGAACCCCAGTACGAGCCATATCAATGCCAATTTGTACAGAGGGGGGAGAGTAAATATCTGCAAAATCTCCATCTGGGAACGCGGCAAGCTGGTTTTCCTGTTGGTTGAAAACAAATAATTGCTTGAGAAAGGGTACTGAGCGATAACTTTCAGCGAGGGTCTCTCGAATCTGAAATGGAGTATCTGTAGTTAAATCAAGATGGGAAGCAACTTGCAAAAGCAGATTTTGACCGGTATCAAGGAAATATGGCACCCCACTTGCAGCAACTTCAGAAGCCGCAGACATTCGATCTTCGAGCATACTTTCGGCAGCGTTGCCTGCAATCACCCAATTGCCAATAGCAAACAACATCAGAACAACTATAAATGCAGGGATCAAGTAATATGAAAAGCGTGCCTCTAAGCTTCTTTCGGCCGGTGAAGGCTGCAATGGTTCTGCTCCGCCCCAGGCGGAAGGAAATGCAAACCGAGCTAACTCAACAAATAAACCAGCAATCAGTATTGGCACTCCGAGGGCCAATGTTGTGGGGCCTACAAAGGATACCGCGTAATCAATTTTTACTTCCAGGGTTCCTTCGAAGAAAAATATTGAGCTAACAAAAAATAATAGGGGGTAAACCAAAATCATTAGTATTGCCGCTAATAACGGGTGACGCAATCCCCTAAACCATGATGTCCGGTATCTCTGATGGCTAGCAACCGATAATAACAATGCCAGAGTCGCCAACTCCAGTGGAGTAAATACGCTATGTGTACCCCAAAAACCGATGAACATTCCAGAGATAAACGCCAGGCCTGCAGCTGCAAAAGGACCTAAGAAACCAGCCGCAACTACCCAAGGTATTGCCGAAAATAACATCATCGGCAAGCCGCTTGGATCAAATATAATCGAGGGGAACGATATTGTATCGGTGAGAGGTAATTTCAGCCCAATAAATGAACTTGTCAGAGAGGTTATGATCAGCAAAGCAATGAACAGTATCCAATGGTTTGTCTCCCAAGGCTTGCTGTACTCACGCCAATGATAAACCAGATAAATAATTAATGACAACCAAGCAAAAAATCCTAACCATCCCCCAAACCCATCGGGAAAGATAAAAAATGACGATTCTTGGAACAGCGAAAATATCAAAGGCATAAGATTGTTAGTACCACGGTAATCCTACGCAAATATTATAGCATTACTCATAGCCATTCAATAGTATCTTCGGTCGCCAGAGATAAGTCTGCATAAAAACCTCTGCGATGCTCAGGGAGATCCTTTGCCAACACATAAATGGCCTCATCTGTCATTTTCCGCAAAACCTCACCTTTGGCATGAGAAAATTCTGGTTTGAATCGAAAGGGCTTGCCGAAACATATATGGGCACCTGACTGATTCCAGTGCTTGTCTGTGCGGAATACCGGAAAGCCTACTGTCCCTTCAATAGCGACCGGAACGATCGCCGCGTCCGTACGTGAGGCGAGATATGCTGCACCATCTCTACCTTTTTGAAGCGCCTCACCACGAGTTCCTTCTGGAGCTACCAATAAACACTGTCCAGCTTTCAAAACCTCGAGAGCTTTGCGAATAGCTGTCCTGTCGATCTCATCGCGCTTGATGGGAATGACACCCCACAAGCGGGGAAATATCCCCACAAATGGGTAATCATACACTTCCATCTTGGCCAAAGGTACGATATCTCTTCGCGAAACGAATAAAACAACAATGGGATCGACAAAAGCAATATGATTTATGAGGAATATTACCGGACCCTCCTTGGGGACATTTTCCTGTCCGTCCACCCGGTCCAGGCGGACCAACAATGTAAATCCAATCACCTTTAGCAGAAATCGTAATAAGAGCCGGACAGGCACCCACGCCCGGTGATTATATCGTTTCAGCTTCTTCCTACTACGTTTTTTGCTCAAAGGGATTTTCCTCCATCTCCAATGAATTGCGGTATACACCCTGGTATTCTGGAGGCAATAGAAGAGCCACTGCTCTCATGATCTCCTCAGTAGCATCCTTGAGTCGTTGGCGGCGATTACCCAAAGATTTCAAACGAAAGGGTGCTCCTACAGTTAGCGATACCTTTGTGCGTCTCAGTCGCTTCAGATTGCTGTAGATACGCCAGTTTTCCGTACCGGTGACAGCAACTGGCAAAACGGGCACATCCGCTTTTAGCGCCAGGTACGCCGCACCACCTGTTCCTTCTTCAAGAGATCCTGTGGCGCTCTCTCGGCCTTCTGGCGCTATAGCCACAATGCGACCCTCGGATAAACCTTGCAACGCGGCCCGAATTGCCCGGCGATCTGGGCGTCCCCGATGCAGCCAGATCGTGCCATAGGCTTCCATCAGCCAGCCAACTATCGGAAAATCATAAAGTTCGATCTTCCCCAGGATTTCTACCGGAACCTTAGAAACCGCCATACCAACAAGCACATCAGCATCCCCAAGGTGGTTTCCAACAACCAGTAATGGCCCTCTCTCAGGAATGAATTCTCGTCCATGTGCCTCTAGCTTGATCGCCAACTTGACGACCAGTCTCACAAGGCCATGAAGAGCCCAACGCGCAAAACGCCGCTTTGGTGTCAGTTCGGGAAGATGAACCAATTCTGGACGGTAGAGGCGACTCTCCGGTTTAGGTGGATTCGATGACATGATCCGCGTAAACGCCGCGATACTCAAGGGGTAATAACGCTGCGATTTTGGCCATCACCATATCGGCGTTCTTTTGCCGAGCCAGACGGCGAGCATTCCCGACGCCAGGTACCGTTGGCAAAGTTACCGGGCGGCCAATGGACATTTCAATTTCGGGCCGCTCCGCTTGTAAGGCGCGCGCTAAAAAATCATCTGTGCTACCCACGACGCCGACTGGCACAACGGGCACCTGAGCTTTATCCATTAAATACGCAACTCCAGGTTTCGCCCTGCGCATGCCTGGTTCGTGCGAACGCCCACCCTCTGGAGCGATCAAGAGAGGGTAACCGGAATGCAAAACCGCTAACAAAATGTCCAAAATTTGGCGATCGTACTGCCCGCGATGGATGGGGATCCCGCCATACAGGCTCACCAGCAACCCTTGCCCAGGTCGGTCCCAGACATCTGCCGCACCGAGGGCCTCAAACGCCACCGGCCAAAAAGCAGTCACAAAGGGGGCCTCAAACAATGAAACATGATTGATGGCTATAATATAGGCGCCAGCTTTGGGTACGTTTGCAATTCCTGTAACCTTCACCTGGCTAATACAATAAAAAATTCCCCGAAATAGTGCCCGCAAAGGAGGCCTTACGATACGAACATGCCAGGGGGGGCGGTACAACTCAGCCATCGCCTTCGTCAGGCGCTCTTCCCTCGAGCCAGGTCAATGGTTACTTGCAAGACCTTCGATATGCTCAAACTGTCCGAATCGATGGTCACCGCGTCATCCGCCGCGCGCAGAGGGGCGACATCCCGGGTCGAGTCGATCTCATCACGCACCCGCATGGCCTCCAGGATGGATTCTAGGGTCACATCTTTCTCCCCACGAGCGATGCATTCATCAAAGCGACGCCGGGCGCGTTCTTCAACAGATGCATCTAAGTAGATCTTCAAGTCTGCATCCGGCAAAACTACCGTGCCGATATCACGTCCCACCATGACCACCTGGCCACGTAAGCCAATACGCCGCTGTTGGGCAGTAAGTGCTTTGCGCACTCCAGGAAAGGCGGATACAACCGAAACGTTGGCATCGACCTCTGGACGACGTATCTTCCAGGTAAGGTCATCACCATTCGCCAGGACATCACAAGCTCGGCCATCATCCTTAGAAGGTGGCTGCACATCGATCTGCACTGTTTGAGATAATTCAGTAATGGCCTGCTCGTCATCCATGGAGAGGTCCTGTTCCAGGGCAATCCAGGTAACTGCCCGGTACATCACACCCGTATCAAAATATAGATATTTCAATTCCCTGGCCATGCGCTCGGCCAGAGTCGACTTGCCTGAAGCGGCCGGACCATCGATGGCAATTGTGCTAGGTAAGCTCATACATCTCCAATATTCAATTAAACGATAATCAAAGAAACTCTCTCATCGAACGGCGTACGTTCTATTCATTCGTCTCTTCTTCGATCTGCTCCACGGGTTCATCCACGGTTCCAACTTCGCCCGGGAAAAGGTCTGACCGGGCCCAAAGCAGAATAGGGTCCGTCTGGACGGGGGCTTTGCGGAATACCAACCAATCCACCCAAGCTTCTGGCAAAACTCCCTCCCAGCCGGGATTGAGTCCCCAGGTAAAATCTTGCCCGCGGTATGCCGCAGACCAGGCTTGGGTTTCACTCCCCCAAGGTGCGATCACAACCGGGGGGAGGCTGTCAGCATCAACTGCTGTGGCCTGGGCCGCATTTTGATAATCCCGCAGAACCCATTCTAATGCCGATGATTCAAACAATGAAACGACATCAACAGCATTCGGATCCCCAGTATGTGTGATGGATAGCTCTTGCAATGTTTCTTCGAATAATCCGGCCTGACCAGTACGAGGCGTCGGAGCCCATAATTCGGCTGGGCTGCCCGCATGAACTTGGGAGACCCCTAACATGGCAGAAATCCCGTACAGAGTCAGAGCGGCGCAGACGCCGAAAACGGCGCCCGCGCGGGCTATGGCCCAATTCCAGCCCAGGGCGAAAAAGGCAGTGGTCAACCCCGCAAGTGCGATAATTCCTACTACAACCAAGATCCGCAATCTGATTGCTTCGGCGACAGTCAAGTGCAACCCGGCCAGGGTCAACCACGCCAGGGCCAGCAAAACCAATATAGCTGCCGCCTGCCCGAGGCTGACCGGGTCCTTGGTTCGCTCATCGAAATAGCCGCTGATCCCAATGGCCCCTAAACTCCACAACGGCACCAGAGCCCAGGCCACATCGCCAACCTGTCGCCCAGTGAAAGCCATCGCCAACACCAACCCTGACAAAGCCCAGGCGCCTAAACTCCAAACCAGGTTGCGGCGATACTCCCATTCCCGAACCACGGCGACAATGGCAAAAATCAAGGCCAGTGGTTGGTAAACCACTACGGCCATCATGGTGCGCCCTATCGAAATCTCCGACGGCTTCACCCAGCCCTGAGCAAACGCCGCAATCGAACTGGCCCAGGCTCCTATTCCTGTGGGGAATGTGAAAAAGCGAGTTCCAACGATCAGGATTGTGCCCATGGCAAATAGGATCCAAGTCCGAAAGAATCCTGGGGACGCGCTGTCCTGGCTCGAGGCGTGCTCATCGTATTCGAGAGTTTCTGCTCCCAAAAATCTCAATACTCCCCAGGCAATTGCCATACCTATTAGCCCCAACCAAGTCGAAGGCCCAGAAAGAAGCATCAACCCGGTGAATATCCCAGCTCCGGCAGGCTTGCGATCGTAAACCAATGCCAGTGCAACAATGGAGAAACCGATCGCCAGCATGCGCCCGTCGGCCTGGCGAGATAGCGCCACCAGACCAGGATCGAGCGCCAGGCCAAAAGCCATTATCAAGGCGGCCTTTCTACCAAGCACATGTCGGAAGGCGAGGGGGGTCAATACCAATAAGCTCCCCGCCAAAGCAGGCCAGAAGCGAGCCAGGGCATTGCTGCTTCCGAAAATGGAAAATACTGTGCTGGTAAGGACGAGGTAAGCCGGTTGCGGGGCGGGGACGATAGACTCTCCTCGGGCCAAAGCAAAGGCCTGAATTGCAAGACCCGCCTCACTTTCAGACAGCGGCGTATCCCCCAAATTGAGCAGGCGCACTCCCAGGGCAAAGGCAAATGCCAGCAAATAGATAATGTCTTCGTTCGTGAGTTTTCTCATCTACATTTCCAACATACTCGACACATGCATGTTTCGGAAAACATGGTTTGAAAACGGGTTTCTCAAGATCGCTTGGTATTATATCCCTATTCCCGCCAGGGGACTTCGTAAATCGCTATTTCCCCCTGCTGGAATGCCACAGGCAGGTTGCGGATGAACTTGGCTTCACTCAAACCCGTCGGGCACGATTGACTGCCGGAAGCGTACTCGAAGCGCTCTTTGTTTCCTACTACCACATAGCGGATGTCGTATTGATCGATCACTTGTCGGGCTTCTCCCCAACTGGGAGTGCAATACAAGCGCTCAATATCGGGCTTGCGAGAGCCCATCTCTTCTGTGCCGCCGCGCCATTGAACCTCGTGGAATTCCCAACCCAGCACAGTCGGTTGCCCACTGTGTGTAGCCATGCGCGCAAATGTTGTATAGCTACCTCCTACGGCTTCAGCTACCACACCGAAGGGGGCTTTGCTCAGCCACGCCATGGCTTCAGCTTCATCGGGTGAGCTACTCTCCAAATAGGCAGTGCCGTCTAATGTCCATTGAGGGGGGGCGAATTCATTGGTCTTGGTCCACAAACCTAAGACTGGATAGATCAGCGACACTCCCAATATCAAGACCATTGCCAGGCGGAATACAATCTGCCAGGGCGAGTTGAGACGGCCCCATAATTCAACCATAGCATATGAAGCAACAATTCCCCACAGCAGCCAGGCTAAGAAATAGAACTTAAAAATGGTATTGATGCGATAGCCAAACATATCGCGCAGGTAGACAAATTCAGGAGCTAGGACGAGTAGCCCGGCGATGAGCGTGAGGAGTAGGGCAAATAGGTGCGAGGGGGCGAGTGGGTTAGGACGCAGGTCAGGTTGGGGATGACTATTTTGACCTTGTTCGCGTGGCCATATGGAAGCGAGCGCAAAGGTCAACAAAGCCACTAAAGTAAGCAGAGTTCCTGGAACGGTCAGGCGGCGGATGAAGCCCTCTAGAAGCAGTGCACTCCAACTGGGTGCCGCTAAGGATCCCAAGTAGACGCCCGCTGTCGCAGCGATTTCGGGGATCAGATTGCTCAACGATTGTAACCCGGCAATGATCCCGGTTATCGACAGGGAAATCAAGTACAAAATGGCGACCAAAATCAGGGTGATTTGCACACCGCGCTTCAACCCGGTTCGATCTGCACCCAAACGAACTTTCAATCGCCACACATAGAGCAAATAGGCAAAGATTGGTATCAAGAGCGGCACGAACATCAGCCATAGATAAACCCCGCGGGTCACATAGATCACATTGGGCAGCGGGCCGCCAGCCTGGGAAGCGAAACCGATGTAGAACGGCAAATAGGCAATAATTCCAGCAATCCCTAGAGAAAGCCCGGTAAAAATAAAATCCCTTATTTTGGAGCCTACTCCCCACCACCCACCTTTCACAGTCCACCGTCTAATAACATACGCGGCAGCAAACAAGGCCACGTAAAATGGCGCATCCCAAGTGTTGAGAAAGGCTATTCCTCCGAATATTACGGTGCTGACCAGGAATACCTTGGGGCTTATGTTCAGGCGTGCCCAAGGTAGGGTTGCGTTGCTGCGGTCAAGAAATATGTGCAATGCAAAGGCTATCGCCAGGAATGCAAACGGCATTGTGAGGACATGGGGATGAAGATCGCCAAGCAAGTAGGAGAAGAAGGGGAATTCGCCAATGATGTCACCCTTGTTAGCCCAATTGAAATCGAAATCTTGAAGAACGCGTGAGGACTGCCACCACCACCAATGAGGGAAATTTTCCGCGGGGGGAGGGTCGCTAAACCGCCCCATATCCATCCAAGCCCACACTGGAGAAATCAACACCCCGGATTCGTCCGTGCGCCAGAAGACTCCACCCAGGCGCAGGAGGTGCAGCAAGCCGCCCAAGTTGCTGACGATGAGGATGAAAAATGGGGCGATTAGGGCAGAGAACATTGAACGGGATGCGGAGGGCCGAGAGTGTGACCTGAGCAAGTCAGGTTGTTTCTCTCGCAAGGCTAACAAATTGTATAGCAATCCATAAGATCCTATTGCGCTGAGAGCGAAGACCAATGCGCCGCCCAGATTGAACGCAACGCCACCAGAAGTACCTGCAAGTTTGGCGAGCATGGCAACCAATACATAGCCGAAGTAATAATAGGAGATGGCGTACCCTGATAGCCAGGGATCATGAGGGGGCAGGGTCGGCGATCGCAAGAGGGAATTAATGAAGGCCAATTCCATCGGTTTTTCGGTTCCGACGATCTCCGGGCTGGCAGCCCTGACGACAGCCCAGCCTGCGAAAGCTACCAGGAAGAGGACTTCGATTGTCACAATCAACCGCCGCTGCGCGCTGAACCAGGCTTTGATCTCACTCCATCCGGTCCTTCGTGCAGACCAGAAGACAAATCCAACCAAAAGCAATAACGCCAGCAGTTCTCCACCGACATTGTTCTGTAAGACACCCAAAGAGCCGAGAATCCAGAAAAGATACCCCCATAACAACCACCCCAAGGCGCGGCTGAATGCATAGCCGCGGTCAGCCAGGGTTGGCAACAGAGCGTAGGCCAGCGGGAAAGTCAGCAGACCAAGTAATGTAATGATGAGATACCAAAGAAAGAAATCAATCATTCCCCTGCCTCCGCCGCTAGAATCTCTTCGAGACCAGCGACAAGCGGAGGTAGATCAGATGTAACCGTATCCCAAACTATTGACAAATTGACATCAAAATATGCGTGGATAAGTCGATTTCTCATTCCAATAATATTGTTCCAAGGGATCTGGGAAGATCCTTCCCGACCTTCTTTGGAAACTTGTGTAGCAGCTTCTCCTACGATTTCAATCAGTTTCAGCAAAGATAACGTTAAGGATCGATCATGATCTAATTCATCGCGTGAACGACCTTGAGCAAAAGACATAGCTTCTTTCGCCGCATCCAGCATATGTTGAACACGAATTCGATCATTCTGCTGCATATTGAACCTCTGCGGAGTCCATCACATCATGGCGGAAATACCGGCTCAGATCATCTGGGGTTCGGATATCAACTTTTCGACCTATTAGTCGAGATAACTCGATTTCGATCCCTGCTAATCGAATAAATCCAACTTGGGTGTCTGGTTCGAACTCAACTAATACATCAACATCACTGTCGGGTCGAAATTCTTCAGATAAAACTGACCCAAACAAGGCTAATTTTCGAATATTGTTCTGCTTACAAAATACCGCAATATCATATCTTGACAGTGGAAATCGTTCCCGTATCAATCGTTGTCCTTCATTCATATCTGCATTAAATGAATTTTCCACAGCAGACATTTTCATACTCCTTCAGTGGTAGCCCATTCAACAGTATACCAGCTATCTAATGACTGACAACGACTCATTGCTCTCTATTCACTTGATAGATCATCGTCTCGCCATCTCTGAAAACTTCTTCCCAAAATATTCCTTCATACGCAGGAAACTTCTCCAATCCTGGGCCAGGATATTTGGCGCGCTCGAATTGGCCTAACACAATATAACTGACATCATAGTCCGCCAGGAATTCCTGCGCCCATTGGATATCTTCTGTGCGGTAGAACTCATGCACGCCATCGACGCGTTCGTAAACCCAATCGTGAGGAACGATGGTGCGCTGCTGGCGCATGTGCCAGTTCCACCCAACTACACCAGGCAGACCGGTATAAATGGTGTAGCGCGTGCCCCAATGATATTCGACCTGGTTGGCTTCTACGATAACCGGCGATCCAACGACATTGTCCTGCATCCAGCGGATGGCATTGTAGTCCTCGGCCAGCACCAGTTCTGCTCCTTCATCGTGATACTTGGCAGACTGCATATAGGTCATGCCATCGAGCGTATGAGGCGCATCCATTGCCATGCGGTCTTCGATTTTGGCGAAGCTGGCCAGGACAGGATAGAGAGCGGCGGACGCGACCAGGAAGATGAAGGCGATCTGCCAGGCAAGACGCCTGCCCGGCTTCCAGGTTGGCAACCCAGATAAAAGCCATCCGAAGGCGGCGGCCGCACTGACCGAAAGGAAAGTCCAGGCTTGCATATAGAACTTGAAGACCGAATTCATTCGCCCAATATCCCCGATGACATAGACGACCTCGATGGTCAGGGTGAGAACCAGGGAAGTACCAACCAAGAAAAGCACAAAGCGTTTGGCGTCTGACATGCTGGGCCTAAGGAGCAAGATCCCTGTCCAAACTGCCAGAGGCAACACAAACCAAATGATGTGCACCCCTCTCCCAATAGGCAGTTGATCCTCACCCATAGTCTCACCAGGTACATTGATCCCCAAAGCGAGGATTACGACCACAACGGCCAGCGTCACACCCCAGATCAATCCCTTGTAAGGCTCCAATTTTCGCAGCATGGATACCGGAGTCTTGGCCATCCAATCGACCGTTTCGTAGATCATCCACGAAACCACGATGAACAAGAAAAGTCCCCAATGAGTCAAATAATCGGACGTAGGCGTATGCGATCCCAGCCAGACTTTCAGTTCGCTGTATCCCTGGCTATACCATTGCGAATAGGGCTGGTACGTGCCGTTGGATAGCAGCACGAGGAGGATGAGACCAGCACCCAGTATGGCCAATCGCCTTAGATTTCCATAGATCTCTCGGCCTGGTGGTACATCGACTTGCCAATATCGCCAGACGGCATAGCTAAGAGCAATCGCGCCGAAGGGCAAGTAGGTATAGATATCGGAGAGATTAACAGGATACATGGCGCCGATTGCCAGGCCGCCAAGCAGGAGACTCAAGCCCACTTGTAACAAAGAACGTTTACCATTGCGTCGCCAGGCTTTCCCTAAGACAAGCGACAACGTCCAGGCGACCACGATCATGGCTATTGGCAGCGCGATCATGTGCGCGTGCAAATCCGCATACAAGAAAGTGAAGAAGGGGAATTCTGTAATGGGATTGCCGTGTTCAGCCCCAATCACTCGGCTGGGGTTCCAATACCACTCATCCAGACGGTAAGGCAGGGGAGTTCCAGCAATCGCTTTGAACAGGCCCTCGATAAACCAGATAGTTTTTTTCAAAATACCAGCCGTGGCGAGCACCTCGGTAGGTGTTGCCAAGCGTTGATAGCCTTGAACGATCATGCGCAATATGCCGAGGTTTCCCAAGACAGTCATCCCCAAAGCCCCGCCAAAGGCGATCCAGGATCGCAGACGGAAGGCGGGAGATCGAAACCCCAGACCTTGTTCTGTCTCCGCATTTTCAATTACAGGCTTACGCCCTACTAGATTCCAAACGATCGAGAAAGCCCCCATGGCCACCATGGCAAATAAGGTCGGTAAGATCAGGTTATAGGCAAAAGAGGGCACGATACCCAAGAACTTGACCAGCACCGCGACGATCACGAAGCCATAGTAATAATAATTTATGTACCCGCCAGCAAACCAGGGATCATAAGGCGGGAACGATGTGCTCTTCAATACAGCGTTGAAGTAGGAGAAATCCATGGGCTTCTCGCCGCCCTTCCAGGGGTGCCACAGATCGGGGTTCCCCAGTCGGATGAGCAAGAAGATCAGGAAGAATAACAGGAACAATCCTTCGATAAGTAAGACGTAATTTCGGCGCTGGCGCCATTCGCCCAGCAATTCATCCTTTTGATGGAGAGCTAAATAGCCGTTCAATAAAGCGATCAACAGAATCGTAATACCAATCGTCAGGCGGTCGAATGGGATCCTGGCCGAACTAGCCAGCCACACCATATAGGAGAGCAAAATGAGCCCAATCGTGCGCGCCAGGGGATATCCCCGATCTTCAAGGCCCGGCATGGCGAAACGCACCAGGGGGTACGTGATTAAACCCAACAGGAAGACGCTCAAATACCAGACCGCAGCACCTACGAATTGATTGCGATTATGCAGCGCGTCAGGATTGAACAAATCAGACCAGGTGCCTCCAGCACGCTGCTCAGACAGGCGTTCGGGCGGCAGCATCAGGTTGCCTGGGAAGCTATCTGCTTTGCGCGGGGTTACGCGCACTACCTTCGAGAGGTCTACGGATGCAAGGATATTCTCTACCTTCGCGGGATCGAAGTCGGCAGATTTCTGGAATACGAATACCTTGGGATGATCGTAAACCGTGAAGGCTTCCTCAGAGAATTGGTCGTTGATGGCAAGTGAGCCCAACGTAGGTTGGGATTGGAACACTTGAACCAATTCGAAGCCTAAATTCCCGTCGAATGCATCTGGTGTAGCGACGGTATAACACCATTCGATACTGCGCTCGATGGGACAGCCCATCAATTGGCGATAATATTCCGATGTCAGCGGATAGCGTTCAGGCACACGCGTAGTCGTCCCCCACTGCCGGCTGGAGGTGATCAGCAAATAATCGGCCTGTGCCAGCGTGCTGGTGAAGCGATTTAGTTTCTCTTCGTTATCATCCCAGTACATCTCGAAGTTGAGTCCACCCTGGTATATACCGCCGTAGGGATCATAACCATCCATGCGCAGGGGCAGACCATCATCCCAGGTGCTCTCGTTGGCAAGGGCAGCACCGGACAGAGCAATTTCGCCATCTCCTTCCAGTTCGATCGTCAGATAGTAGGTATTCCCTTCGATTACATCAATTGGTTGATCGAGCACCAGAGAATAACTCTCGCCGCGATAGTCCGACTGGGAGGTGAAGGTCGCAGCAACTTCAGCAGCCGCAACTGGATCACTATTCGGTTGAGACGCGAGCGCGACAGACAGGGTCATCTCTTCATCGGGCAGGATCTGCTGTGCGGATAACTTCGTCGGTGTGAGGGTCAACAGCGTACCTGCTTGCTCAGGTGTAAAGGCCAAGGTGATTGGATGTTCGAACCGGACAACACAATCGGGGGAGTTTTGAATGGTCTGCTCGAAGTAGCCATCTGTAGTCTGTATTTGAACTTGTAAAGGTCCGCAGAGATCGACCTCTTCTAATCCGCCGAGAGCTTCGAAACGAAAATAATATGTTTGCGAGGGATCCAGTTCAAAACCTGGATTGAAAGGAATTGAATAATTTTCTGATTGAGTTGTTGATAGGTCATTCGCCGAAAGAATTTGGACAGCCTGGTTATCATCAGATGCAAGCGATGATGAAACATTCACCAGTAAGCTGCCCGTAGTACTGGTATCTAATACATGGGGTAACAAGATTTCAGCCAGACTCCCATCCGATTTTGCCGTGAAGAAAGTCTGATAAGGGATGTCTTCAATAATCGTCAAGCCCTGAGAGAGCGGTAAGGACTGTTGATATGCCCCATCACCGGTTTGGATTTTCAACGTGATCGGCCCAGGGAAATTCTGGAACATCCAGCGCGAAGCCTCCACACGCGCGTGTGGTTGGGTATAGATGCGTGAAAATGCAAAAGCCCATAAAAATGTAGCAGCGATCACGAATCCGCCTATGAGATATGAAAATCCACGTTGAACATTTGAACGTTTGAATGCTTTGGCGTTTGAACGTGCAATCTCAAAAACAAGCCAGGCCGCGAAGATCACCAAGGTTGGATAGATCGGCAGTTGGTAGCGCATGGTGCTGTTCCACTGCAAGGATTGCCAGGTGAAGTACAGCGCAGTCCACCCCCACAGCAAGATGTGCTTCTGCCACTCGCCTTTGATGCTGCGCCATCCCATCCACAAGAAACCGACCCAGGCCAAGATCCCCAATGGCAAACCTAATCCCCAAGTGACTAGGTTCTGCAGCGAGAACCAAACCGGCCGGCGAGCCCATTGCAACGCGGGTGGGAAATCTACATCGCCCGCCGCCTGAGCACGCAAGGAGTTGATATTCTCGATCCACAACGAATTGGGTTTTAGTCCAAAGAAGCCTGGCCCAGAAAAGGCATAGGGCTGCATGATCCGGAATGTGAGTAGACTGACCAACCCAGCCAGGATGACAAAAGCAATCACACGGGCAAGTTCTCGCTCTCTTACGTTGGGGGAAAGTCGCAGCAAATAGAGCGCGGCGGCTCCGGGTAGAACAATAGCGACCGGAGCCGCGTTGATCTTGGAGGCCACGGCCATTCCAAGCGCCAGGCCAAAGAGGATACTTGGCCAGAAAATCGGATGCGACCAGAAACGTGGAGCAGACCCTTGGGCTTGAGTCTGGCCAGTAGGTTCAAAAGCGACCAAGTCATCATCCTCGGCTGGCGGTCTGCTTCCCGCTGTCATCACTTCTACAGCAAAGTAAACCGCTAAAAAGGTAAAGAAGTTTATGAAGGTATCAACCGTGAAGAAATGCGATTGCTGGATGGGCAGGACGGCAAAAGCGTAAAATGCGGCTGCCAGAATCCCAACACGCTGGTCATATAAACGACTGGCAGTCAAGAATACCAACCAGACGACAGCCAGGTCGGTCAACGCAGAGAGAGCCCGTCCAACTAGATAAACC
>CAYWIC010000124.1:0-16191 GCA_964458115.1 uncultured Anaerolineales bacterium
TTTTTGTTGCTCAACGCTTCTGTTTTGCCTGAGTTACTGCAGTAGAGTCATCTATGAGTATTCTAATCAGGATGGAGAATTCATTCTGCGAATAGGGCACAGCCTGAGGCGTTCGCCCGAACTGATTGCCGGGGAAGTGGATTGGATCAATTACTTAGCCCAGGGTGGCGCTTCCGTTTCGAGGGCCATCTACTCCCAAAGCGGGAACCTGGTCGAAGCCATCGACGATGGTCAGGGAGGGCAATTTCTGGCGACAGCCTTCGTAAAGGCTCCGGGGGTGCCTTCATGGGAAATCGATTGGACATCGGAATTTCAAGAGCATTACGGCCAAGTGATTGGCCGTATCCACGCCCTGACCAAAGAATACGCCCCCGCTAATCCCTCCTGGCGTCGGCCTGATTGGAACTCCCACGGCAACTTGGATCTCGAAGATTGGTTACCCGCATCGGAAGCAGTTGCCATCTCAAAATTCCAAGCATTGATGCCCCATTTTGAATCGCTCCCCAAAGATCGGGATGGTTATGGCCTCATCCACCAGGATGCCCATGGGGCCAATTTCTATGTCCACGAGGGGAAAATCACGTTGTTTGATTTCGATGATTGCGTCTACGGCTGGTTCATCTATGATATTGCAATGGTATTGTTCTATGCGGCGATGTGGAAAGAAGATAAAACCGCGTTTACCTATGAATTCATGGGCGATTTTCTGCGGGGATACAGAACAGAAAATCAGCTTGACCCAGTGTGGCTGAACGAATTGCCCCACTTCCTGAAACTGCGCGAGATCGACCTGTACGCCGTGATCCACCGCAGTATGGATGTGGAAAATTTGGACGATCCCTGGTGCGAGGGGTATATGCGCGGTCGCAAAGGGAAAATTGAAAATGATATTCCCTACATCGAATTTGACTGGGATTCGCTGGAAAAGTATTTGTAACCAAGAGAAATTTACTGAGGGCAGTTTGTGGATACGTTTTTAGTCACCTTGAGAATAAGTCGAAGGGTCTATTAGAGTGCAATGCGTTCTTGTCAAAATATCCTTGCTTTGCTAGGTGCTTGGGCCTTGCAAGGGGGAGCCCACCAGATGTGCAAGTTTTCAATTATCTATCATTCTGAGCTCCAAAAGGGCGAAGAATCTCCCCAAACATAGGTCCAGATCCTTCGCTCCACTCAGGATGACAGTCGTAAGAAAAATACTGGTTATCCAGGAATTGCCGAGGTGATCCCCCAGATTTAGGGGTGAGTGAGGTGCTACGCACTCACCCCTAGATCTGGATAATTCCACGGCGTTTCCCAGAGCGCCTAAATACTTGCACATGGCGCACCTTATTTTCTGGGTTTCTGAGCACTCCTGTACTGGGGGTAATGATTCTTGACAAGCAAATGAAAAGAGATATAATCATCGCAGACTAGTTTGCAATACAAACTCATATTAGCCACAAACTCGATTAGGAGCACTACATGTCCATCAGCCTCGACATAAAAGAAATCAAACGCAGAGCCAATTACGCCGCCTTCCAAGACGGTCTGACAGAAATTTTCATGGGCCTGTTCTTGTTCTTTTACGGTGGGTCTCTGGCGACCAAATCTTTGCCTGCAGGGGTTGTTTTCATTCTCGTCACAGTGTTCTTTGGTAAGAAGGCAATAGAGCGAATAAAGAAACGCTACATCTACCCTCGCGCGGGCTACGTCAAACTCCCCGAAGACCCCCACGCAACGGGCAAAGGAATTGGCATTACTGCCGTTATCATGGTTGTCATCTTGTTAGTAGTCATGGCTATCTCGATGGCATTCTTTGGGCAAAAGCCCGGATTGGAATTTTTCCTAACATACATTGTGCCCCCGGCCAGTGGATTGATGTTGGCAATCGGTCCTTTTTGGTTAGGGCAAACCTATGGTCTCAGGCGCGGCTATATCTGGGCTGTATTTTTCATACTTGGGGGTATCGCTATGCCGGTGTTCAACATCGCTTCGGGCTATGAAGCTGTGGGGCTGCTTTGCACAGGGATTGGATTGATCACCCTGATAACTGGATGCGTTATGTTCGTCCGCTTCTTGCATAAATTCCCATCACAAGAGATCGAGGGAGTCCCAGATGCCAGCTAACCCCGCCAACGAAGAACTTCAACCTCTGGTTGAAATCGATAAGCTGATCCACGAACCTGCCCGCTTGATGATCCTGGCGACGCTGCACGTGGTCGAGAGCGCCGATTTCCTTTTCGTAGAGCGTCAAACGGGATTGACGCGCGGTAATCTCTCTTCGCATATGAGCAAGCTAGAAAACGCGGGCTATATCGACATCACCAAAGAATTCGTTGACAAAATCCCCCGCACATTGTTGCGCATCACTGACCAAGGACGAAATGCTCTGCTTTCCTACGTTGAACTCATGGAACAAGTTCTCAATGGAGTAAAAAGAAACCACAGATAAATTCGATTTCTCTGCACGCCTACGGCGACACTGATCTATACAGGCTTTTAATTTTTATCCCTGTTCATCTCTGGTTTCCTCCCGGCGATAATAATGTGTTGATTTATGAATGTGGCCCCGGGGGTGTCAATATCTCTCGCCTGCAACCATTCGGCTGCGATACGTGGAGCTTCAACAAGCATTCTACTTAATTCATCGATAACTTCCGCAGTGCAACCCTGACGCTCAGCCCAAGGGATGAACCGGTGTTGTTTGATAATTTTTTCGCTGTGTTCCACATCTAGACCCGCATTTGTAAACATCTTCATCCAATCTACCTGGGTATATGCCCAATGGTGGCTGGGATCGCGCAGGCGCTCGAATTCGTTGACATAACGCGCCGCTGACTCATCTTCAGGCATCAATTGATCCTGGACGATAAGCAACCCATCTGGTTTTAGAGTGCGGGTCGCATCCTCGACGAAGCGCGCACAATCCGGGAAATGGTGGGGAGCAATGCGGCAGGTGACCAGGTCAAAGAACCCTTTTGGGAAAGGTAAGCTTTCGGCATCGGCGGCGAGGTATTGCACGTTAGAAGAACCTTGCCCTTTGATAAATTCTCGCGCAGCGTGCAACATATTGGGGGTGAGATCGGCGGCAACGACCCGCTCCACATAAGGTGCAAATTTGAGCGCTGTGTGCCCTCCACCGGTGGCAATATCCAGCACTTCCCACTTTGGTTGTGGTTGCGCTATTTCTAGCATGCGTTCCAATCCAAAGCCCTTGGCATGGGGTTGGCTGGTGACATAGCCCTTAGCAAATCGGCCAAAGCGCTCCTGTGAAAGCGATCGAGAATCACTTGACATTGACCATCACCAAGCCTGCTATACAAACGGCAATTCCTGCATAGTTCATTGGGGACAGTTTCTCGCTGAACAGCAGGATCCCTACCGGTACCAGCAAGACCGTCACCACCGCGTTGACCACAATCGCCGCGATACTGATATTCCATCCAGCGCGATAAACCAGAATGAAGCCCACTTCGAGACCAACCAGGGCAAATGCCAGGCCAATGCTGGCCCAGTTGAGTTGTTTCAGCCCTTCAGAAACACTAGTTTTGAGTGGCATGAAGAACAACAAGATCAAACACAACAGGATGGCAGTCAAATAGGTCACGATCAGCGAAAGAGCTGGATTTGCATCTGCTGGGGTGAATTTGATGGTGATGTGATATAGCATCGTCGAGAATACTGCAACAACGATTGATGAATAGAAAATGGACATAAGCATTCCTTACGTTTTAGTTTGTAGAGACACCCCGCCGGGCGTCTCTACAAAACATCGGTTATAAATCTACAAATCTTCCAAAAGCACGCAGTGAGCGCAGCACATCCAATGTCAACACCCCACGCCATTCGCGCTTGGCGTTCTCCCACTCTTCGGGGAAATCACTCCACACCCAGGTGACATCCCAGTAGCCCTCTGGAGATTGGTTTTCGATCAAATAATCTAAATGTAGAGGAAGGTAATCAGCCATTGGTCCAGCAGAGATCGATTCAGGCGTGGGAGCCAACTTGAGAGGTGGTGCGCTATAGCTTGTCCACTGCTCTGGGTCTTTCGTGACAATAGCCTCGGCCAGCTCTTGGGTGCGTTGGGTCAGCCAGGCGCACTCACCTTTCAGATTGAGAGCTTCCGCCAAGCGTTGTGTATATACCAATGCATCGCCACCACCACCAAACTTTTCAGTCTCTAACGATTGAATATCCACCAAAGTCGCTGCAGTAACTTCATCCAGCCATCTGTCAGGTACAAGTTCGCTATAGTGATGCAGGTACGCCAGAATCCCAGCCCTGGGAATTACCGAGTAATTATCAAAGGTACGCGCTAATGATCCACCTTCATCGTGCCACCAAGGAGCGTGAGGATAATCGTTGGCGTTTTCGGGTATTACTCGCCAGACCTGGGATTCCTGATCGTAGCTTTCCAGCAAATATTTCACTGCGCCAACTACCATGGGATGATCTGGCGAGATATTCAGTTCCGCCATCATGCGCAAGCCAATTTCGGTGCACAAGGCCGAAGACGTAGGCGTGCGCAAGTCGGCCTCTAACGCCTTACCAAACCCGCCATCGGGGTTTTGGAAAGCCCTAAGATGAGTCAAAACTTCACCGACAGAACCCCCACCGAACTCCAGTTTAATCAGAGCCTTCTCAAGAGGGCGCCCATCAGCTAGGATAAATTCACGGGCGCGCTCAAATCCATTCATATTAAGATCCATCACATCAACCTCCAACACCATTTTACTCGCTATTTCCCAAGTACACATTTCATGGGGTGGCGAGAGGGTGATAGGAATTCATCCGCTCGCGCATTGACAACCGAACCATTATTATATATAATATGAACTAGAGGTTCATATATGCTGATATCCGATTGGTCACAAATTCACGTCCATATCTTGCAGTTCGAGCAGGAAGGTTTGGTCACGCGTACGTTTCGGCGGCTTGATCCCGAACGTCAGCAGGCAGTCATCCACGCCATCCTGGAAGAAGCCAGCGAGAAAGGTCCTACCTCTCTTAACATCAAAGAGGTCGCTCGTCGGGCTGATATCTCTGTGGGATCACTCTACCAATATTTCGGCAACCGCGATGGATTGCTAGAATTCACCACAGCCTTGTGCGTACGCTATATGGTGGATTTGTTCAACCAGTTCACCCCCATGTTATCGGCACTTCCTCTCGACGAAGGCTTGCGCTACTATATTTTGGGCGGGGTCGAGTGGAGCCAGACCGAAGCCGGTCTGGCGCGTTACTTTGGCCGCGCCGCTTACCAGGGAGACCCCGCGCTTTCCGATAGCATCATCCGGCCAATATCGAAAGCAATGCGTGGGACTGTCGAAGGTATCCTGACCCAGGCGGTTGCGCGCGGTGAAATCCGCCCCGATGTGGATTTCGAGGCTACGGTGCGGGTGATCAATGCCCTGATGATCGCCGTTGGAGACGCGTTGCTATTCCCCTTCATTAATGATTACTTCCAGGTCACCGATGCCGATATGCTCCAAGAACGTGTCGTCGATGCCATGGTCAAGATGATACTGAATGGCATCGGATAAATTTCAATAGAATGGAGGTCTGTCATGTCGCCTGCATTGAGTCGCTTTTTTTGGTTTCTGAACAAATTCTTTATGGTGCCCCTTTTTCGCCTGGGGTTAGGTCCCTTCATGGGCAATCCATTTACAGGATACATTATGGTGATGAAGGTCATCGGCCGAGTGAGCGGCAAGACATACTACGTGCCGGTGAACTATGCCATTCAAAATGGATATGTCTACTGTATCTCAGGAGGCCGCAGAACTTCAGATTGGTTCAAAAACCTGATGGCCAATCCTGAGGTTGAGTTGATCTTGCCCGGTGGCGCGATCCATGCTTCCACACAGGAGAAAACCGATCCTCATGAAAAACTACTAATCACTCGCCAGCTACTCAAGAACGCTGGTTTCGCGGGCTTCTTCGAAGGCTACAATCCCCGCAAGATCAGCGATGAAGAGTTACGAGACAAAGTTGATGATTTGCCGCTGCTGCGCTTCACGCCCCAGGGCATCGGCAGCGGAGCCTCCGACCCAGCTGGGTGGGCTTGGATCACGGTTTTTGTGATCACGATTGCCCTAATCTGGGGATTGATCGAGGTGCTATGAACTATAACACGTCACTCTTGCTGGCCGGAGGGTTTTTCCTCGTCTCTTCAATTTTTTCTCTGTGGGTTTTGCGGAGACAATACAAGCTGTATGGAAAATTGAATTGGTTCGGGGTGCTCATTCATATCAATGTATATGCTTTTCACACCATTTTCAGTTGGGTGATTGCTTGGGATGCTGAACTATCCTTTCCCCCGAAGGGCCCCGTCGGAATTATCGGTATGATATTAATGGCCACCGGATTCATGATAATGATCTACGCCATGGATCTGTTTCGTACCTTCTCACGCTGGTTGGGAAGCAAAACACCGGGCCTAAAAACAAGTGGGCTGTATCGCTGGAGCAGAAATCCACAGTTTGTTGGATATGCGTTGCTCTACATGGGGTTTTTCATTGTCTGGTGGTCCAATCTTGCCTGGCTGGGTATGTTTTCCTACATTGTGCTGGTTTACGCCATAATTCGTGTGGAAGAAGAACACCTTGAAAGAGTTTATGGTGCAGATTACAGGGAATATTGCGCTCGAGTGCCGCGCTATGTGGGGATCCCCAAAGATATTTAAGATAAGCAAATCAGGTGAAATATGCCCCAGATAGTATTAGAAACCCGATATCTAAAAAAAACATATGGTTCGCTAACGGCAGTTGATAACCTCACCTTGGATGTTTATCAGGGTGAAATCTTCGGCCTGCTCGGTCCTAATGGAGCTGGCAAAACCACTTCGATCAGCATGATGTGCGGCCTGTTGGAACCGGATGCCGGGAGCGTCATGATCCATGGTGAGCAGGTCCACGGCGGGGGTGCTGAGGCACACAGCCGGGTGGGCATGTGTCCCCAAGAGACCCTCCTGTGGGAAAAGCTGACTTGCCTCGAGCAACTCGAGTTCATTGGTGAGATGTACTCCGTGCCGCGCAAAGTGGCTCGACAGCGCGGTGTTGACCTTCTAGGCCTCCTAGGATTGGGGGAAAAGCGAAACAAACTGTCATCAACGCTCTCAGGGGGAATGAAGCGGCGACTCAACCTGGCTTTGGCGTTGGTCCACGACCCGGAGATTCTGGTGCTCGACGAACCCGAAGCTGGGCTTGACCCCCAGAGCCGGGTATTAGTGCGTGAATATATTCGTTCGCTGTCGATGGAGAAGACCATCATATTGACCACCCACAACATGGACGAAGCCGAACGCATGGCCGACCGGGTGGCGATCATCGATCATGGAAAGCTGCTCGTGGTAGATACACCTGATGAATTGAAACGCACCATCGGCGAGGGGGATGTACTGAAGTTAGAGATAAAGGGGGTTTCTTCAGAGCAGGCGGAGGATGCAATCGAGGATGCACTTCCTGACTTAATGATGTCATTGCGAACGGCTGAGCAAAGCTCAGCTAAGCGAAGCAATCTCCAACTTGGTGAGGAGGGGATTGAGTCACTCACCGCCGCAGGCGCGCCGTTGGCGTCGAGGTTTCGCAATGACAAGATTATGCTCAGGGGCAAAAACATCGCCGATAAGCTACCCATGATCATCAACGCCATTCAACATGCTGGGGGTCAAGTCGGCGAAGTGCATCTGCGGGCAAATACCCTTGAAGATGTCTTTATTGCCCTAACAGGGAGGAGGTTGCGAGAATGAGATTCCTGAGCGTTTTACGTAAATGCGCCCGCGAGCAGAAGCGCGACCTGTGGATTCTCGGCCTGAGCTTGGCCTTCGCTCCACTATTTGTCTTCATTTACTGGCTGTTCACTGGGGGTAATGTCACCACATCGTACGGGGTTTTGGTGATCAATCTTGACACGGGGATCACCATCTCGGACGGGACCACGCTGAACGCCGGAGATGAAGCCATCACCGCCATGGAAGATCTAACCTTCAAAGATGGCAGTCCCATCTTGAGAGTCAAATCAATCTCAAACCGAGAAGCAGGCGAAAAGTCGTTGCGAGACCGTGAAGGCACGCTGTTGGTGATCATCCCCCCTGATTTCTCCCAGGTGATCGCCGCAGCCCAGGCAGGGGGCACAACCCTATCGACTAATGTCGAATATGTGGGCGATCTGACCAACCCCTATTACACCGTGGCGGCCGTGATGGCGATGACCGCCATCGATGGCTACAGCGTGGCCATGACAGGCGAATATCGGGCCGTAGGCTTGCTAGAGACCGCGATGGGTGATTCCGCTGCCCGCACTGAGTTCGAAATCTACATCCCAGGATTGTTTGTTTTTTCCGTGATCCTGATGATGTTCCAGGCCGCTATGATGGTAGCCCGTGACATCGAAAGCGGCAGCCTGAAGCGTCTGAAGATCACCCGATTGACTGCTTTCGAATATCTGAGCGGCACGACAACCTGGCTGGTGCTAATTGCCATTGTGACTGTGTTGGTGACCTTTGCCACTGCTGCGGCCTTCGGCTTCCGCAGTCAGGGTTCCCTGTGGATCGCTATCCTGGTGGGGGTCATCACCAGCCTGTCGATCATCGGTGTGGGTATGATCGTGGCTAGCTTCTCGAAGACCGTCTCTCAGGCCTTTGTGATCGCCAATTTCCCTTTCGGGTTTTTCATGTTCCTGAGCGGTGCAGCTTTTCCGGTGCCTATGGGCACGATCTTCACGGTTGCAGGCCGCGATATAAGCATAGTCGATATCCTGCCACCGACTCACGCTGTCGCGGCTTTGAATAAGGTTTTCACCTTGGGAGTTGGATTAAATGGCGTGATCTATGAGTTATCCGCCCTGAGCCTGCTCTCTGTGATCTACTTCGTCATAGGAGTGTGGCTTTTTCAGCGCATGCACCTCAAAGCATGATAACCAAAAAATAGGGTGTGCGTGCACTGCACACCCTATTTTTTTGTCTTTTTGGCTTGATTCCAAGCATCGACAAATTCCTCAACTGACGAGAATCTTTTCGTGCGGTCAGGTTCAACTGCTCGGCTGACCACCCCTTTCATGGCTTTACTGCCCCTGAGCCTTTCCATCGATCCACTGCCCAGCAATTGAATTACTGTACGCCCCAGGGTGAAGACATTGGTCACCTGATCAATCTGACTCCCCTTGACATACTCCTCCGGAGCCATAAATCGTCTTGACCCTGGGAGACGATCCTCCTCCAAGATGAAGGATCCTGGCCGATACTCATCCAAATCGACCACCGATGTTCGATCAGTTTCGAAATCGTACATGATACAGCCGTCGTAGAAATCTACTGCGACAAACCCCTCTTCTACAAGGACTAAATGCAGATCGAAGATGACATCCAGGGACTCGAATATTTTCTCTTCGGGCAAATTGCGAAAACGATAATGGGGCGATCCGGGGTTATTGCGGCCTTGCTGTCCCCGGTGGGTGATGTAGTCGTACAAAACTTCTCCTGGCAGCCAATCGAAAACCAGGGCTAATCCATCGGGGCAGACAATCACATTGTGGAGATGAGCCAAGGCCTGATGTTGCACTTGGTTGTGCAAAGCCTCAGCTCTACACAGTGATTCAAGTCCCTTAGGTTGCTTAGATGATTTCACAAACCATCGTTCTCCCTCACTCTCCACACCATATGAGATGCATCCAGAATCCTGCCAGCGGAAAACGGTGAAAACTTCGCCGATATTGTTGAGATATTGTTCGATTTCGCAATCAATGCTGGGGGTTTCAATCAATGTTGGTGACATAGGCTCAACCCTCGTATAATCGTATGAAATTTGGCTTTGAAATCGTCTGTCACCAGTGTAGCATAAAATTATTCGGAATTTAAACTCAAAAAAGGAGAAACAAATGAACCGACCTACTCACTTCGAGATTTTGACCGATAACCCCGAAGAGATCATCCCTTTCTACGAGGCAGTTTTGGGATGGAAAACAGCCACCTGGGATGGACCCCAAACATACTGGCTGATGACAACTGGCGCTGAAGAAGACCCTGGGATCAACGGTGCTGTCATGAGTCGCCATTTCGATCAGGCTGTGATCAACACAGTCAATGTGGAATCAATTGAGAATACCCTACAGCAGGTCGAGGCTCATGGGGGCAAGCTGGTCAATGGGCCCAATGATGTACCCGGTGTCGGCACCCATGCCTACTGCGCCGATCCCGAGGGTATCATTTTTGGCGTGATGGAGCCTGCGAGAGAATAAGTAGAAATTGAAATCTAGATTTATTCAAGGAATCCCGCTCCAAGGGTAGCTTGGGCCGCTCTTCTGACCATGCTGGTGTGACTCGGTCTGGAGACCGGTCAGGACTGCGCCTTGCTCAAAGATTTGAGTGCACTTTCAACGGAGCGCCGATCTTTTGCACTCAAGTTAGGATTTGCTGCCCACGCTTCATAGATTGGGATCAAGCTTCCTAGCGCTGGCAAGAATGATTTGGTCATGCTGCGGATCACATCGCACAGCACCCAGGTAGCTACAGGATCTTGGGGTGGTACCTGTTTCTCTAAGAAATCTCTGACTTCAGCAATATCCCCCCGCGCAGATAATCGGATGGCAAAGCTGACCGCCCGTTTGACGTCCAATTCCATATCAAGGAGCAAAGCTTCAGCCATTTCCAAACAACGCGCTGTGTATTCTGGATATTTCATCGCCAGCCGCCCAACGGCCGTGATTCCTGCCCTCCGAACCCATTTGTTCTCATATATCAACCAGGGGTTCAAGGCAGGTAACCATGTATCTGGGTCCTTACGAACAATTGGCTCCAGGGCACGCATTGAAAGCTGATCCGAGTCCTCCCAGGTGAAACAGGAGCGACAGAGCTCCAGCAAGATGGGCACGATGATCTCGGGTTGAACTAGTTCCATTGCTCCCAAGGGATAGACTGTTACTACACGTCCCTCACGACCATATTCTTCCCATAACATGCGCGTCAGGGGAATGAAATCATCGACGTTTTTTTTCGCAGCCTTGGCAATTTCTTTGCCAAAATCTCTTAGCACAGGTACAGGAATGCCAACAGTCTCCTGTTCCTTCCGTTGCTCAGCTTTAATTCCATGCATACTTTTTGGGGCAAAGGTCAACCAGTGGGCGCGCAGTGCATTGGCAGTGTCTGCAGGGGATTTGGGATCATACCCGGCGAGAATTTGCTGTATTCTTTCCGAAATTTCCATCGTTGAATTCCATCCGTTACTTCGGCGGCAGCGATAGGGCGAAATTAACACCCTTCTTCACCCATTCTGCCAAAGCCTGATCTGACTCGTAGCCCGTTTCTGTGACCACCACCCAACCGGTCATGGGCCTCCCGGTCATATCGAAGGGTCTTGTATCAGGATGATCGAGGGCTTCTTGATAGGTGTCTGGCCCAACGCGCACGATCAGATCGTCCTTGTTGACGCCACAGGCCATATTGCCCTGCACCATGAAACCAATACCGCCGAACATTTTCTTTTCGACCAAATCTGGTGTAATATACAACGCATCACGCACACGTTGAGCCAATTCTTCGCTATAAGCCATTTCTATACTCCTTTCTTATCACGAATGACGACGAATAACGCCAATTACACGAAGGCTCTCTAGGAATTGCCGGGGTGCTCCGCACCCCATTCACCACTAAATCTGGGGGATCACCCCGGCAATTCCTAGAGAGCCTACACGAATACTTTGGAGCTATATCCTTCTACAATATTTCATTGGTGCTATTTGGTATATTTGAAACATTCGTGATATTTGCCAACTAGAGAAATAGTTCTATTGGATACCAAACTATCCAACAATCAACTCATCCAACGAGCGCTTGGGCACATGGTGAACACCGACTTCGTCGCGCCAGTATTTGATATCGCCATCCTCGGGCAAAGGATCAATGACCACGGTCTCTTTCGGTTTCCCCAAAGCCAGCACCAGCAGAATGAGCAGGTTTTCGTGCAATCCTAACTTGTCAATCAACTCATCGCGTCGATCAACCGAGGCGAGCATACAGCCTCCTAATCCCCGTTCGACAGCCCCGAGCATGATGCTCTGCGCGGCGATACCGTGGTCGCAGCCGAAACTCTGCTTAATATTCTTATCACCTAAAATAATGATATACCCCAACGGCCGGTCTCCTTTCTTTGGGCCAGGCCAGTCTTTCAAGTAGCCTGCCCATCCCAAATGAGGGAAGATCGCCGCATTCATCTCAGGGGTGTGGGAGAGGAAAAACTTCAACGGCTGCAAATTGGCACCTGAGGCAGAGTGTCGCGCTAGATCCACCAACTCGATGAGCGTAGGGCGGTCAATAGCGTGCTCCTGATAAAAACGACGGTAGCTGCGATTCTTCAATACAAGTTCTCTGATGTACATTGTTTCTCCTCCAATAAGTTTAGAGTTTGCGCAGTCGTGGATGGGTAAGTCCGAAGAATAGGGGTATGGGGTGCTGTGCACCCCATACCCCTATTCTTCGGAGATTTTTTTCCGCTACGATTTTCTTAAGGTTCATACCCGCCCAACAGGGATGGAGACTCAGGATTGTGGGATTCATAATTTTCCTTTGATCGCTTGAAGTTGCGTGTGGCGTAGCAGTACTGGCAGCCAAACACACAAGTATCGTACATACCAATGTCCTTGCTGATCACACAACCACAAGCTTTCCGCTGGCCGGGGTCTTTCTTGTGATTGACTTCGGTGCCGAAGGTGGCTTCGATATATTCATCATCAATGCACTTACTTGCCAAAAAGCCATATGGCTCCATATCCCGTTCCTCGGAGCAAGAGAAAATCTCCATTTTGTTTTCGCTAGCAATATGATTGATGGTGTTCAACAGACCATCGTAACGCGGGCTGGGATGACCATCTTGAGCGGTAATTCCGATACCTTGCTGGTTGAGCTTGTCAATGCGTTTGCGAGATTTGTTGTACATGTCCATTATGCTGATCACGGAGTAACAGGTAAAACCCTGTAAGGCTTCTGCGATTTCAGCGTAGTTTTCGGTATGGAACTGCGCTCCAGTGATATGACTGAACACAATGGGATCATAGCGCCAGATCACTCGCTGGGATCCAACACGTTGGGCCAATTCCAGGAAAGTTTTTATAGCAACTTTCCGAGAGGGGCTTTTCGTGTCGATCTCGCGAGGATACCCGAGCAATGTGAATTGGAAATAATATCGAAAACCTCGCTGATCAAGTTCATCAAGATAGGGGAATAGCGGCTTTGGGTTACGAGTCCAAAAGACTATCACATCCACATCTTCAGGCAACAATGACACATGGGATATTTGCTTTCGATTATAGGGGTTGGGCACCGTACAATATTCCGCCAGGATGCGGTTCATGAACCATTTGGCGTAAAATGCGGGAATATCCGTTCGTCGGCTGGCGCTGATAATCAAGCCAGAACCCTCTCGGAAAAATGGGGCTGGGGTGTGATAATCACACCCCAGTCCCATTTTTCGGTTTATGTTTTTGAAAGCGCTTGATAGAAATCGTTCTTGACCTTTTCGCGGTGTTCTTTGGGGATGTCATGCCAGCGCACACCCAGAATAGCTCCATCAAGGGCATAGAACATGTTGGCAAAGGCGGTAATATCTGTCTGACCAATGCGGATCAGGGCTCCCACGCTGCCCATTTCGACCAAGTCATCATAGGTATTGACACCAATTTGGTTTAACTTTTTGGCCAGCACTGACCCAATGTTCGGGAGTTTGGTGAGGTCTTCCATATTAATTTAATCCTGGTCTACTGGGGGCGCGGCGGGTCCATAATCTAGCACTTCGCGGGGAGTAGATCCACCGGTTGCACCACCGATGATGCCGTTCTCCTCCATGATATCGATCAGTCGGGCAGAGCGGGTGTAGCCAATGCGCAAGCCGCGTTGAAGCATAGAGATCGAAGCGCGTCCTTTGCGCCTGACCATATCAACAGCTTCATCGTACAGGGGATCACGATCCTCTTCGGGTTTCATGTCGTCTTTATCCCAAAACTCCATCTGTTTGAGGGGGATATTGCGGGGGATGCCATCGGGGTGACCCCCTGCGGCTGTGGTCACTGATGTGGGAGGCACATACCCGTGCTGATCACGCCAGTATTGCACAATCCGCAGGAGTTCGAAATCAGAGACAAAGACACCCTGCATTCGCACCGGTGCAGGGGCATCGGGGGCTTGGAAGAGCATATCGCCGCGGCCGAGCAAGCGTTCGGCGCCGGGCTGGTCCAAGATCACGCGGCTGTCGGTGCCAGAGGCTGTTGCGAAAGCAATACGGGCTGGGAAGTTGGCCTTGATCAGCCCGGTGACCACGTCCACCGAGGGGCGTTGAGTGGAGATGACCATGTGAATACCCGTGGCGCGGGCGAGCTGCGCCATACGGGTGATGGTGCGTTCGGTCTCATCGGGGGCGAGCATCATCAAATCGGCTAACTCGTCGATGATCACTACCAAATAGGGTAACTTTCGTACTCCTTGAGATTCCGCACGGGTGTTGTAGTCGACCAGGTTGCGGGCCCCCAAGTCGGCGAACTTCTCGTAACGCTGATCCATCTCACGCGTGACCCACTGCAAGGCGCCCACAACGCGTTCTAACTCGACCACTACCGGGGCTAACAAGTGGGGGATGCCATCATACCCGGTCAATTCGACGCGTTTGGGATCCACCATGATCAGACGCAATTCATCTGGGGTGTTGTGCATCAAAAAGCTGGCAATAATAGAGTTCACACACACCGACTTGCCCGAACCCGTAGTGCCCGCGATAAGCAGGTGAGGCATTGCCGCTAGGTCCGCTGCCACAGCGTTACCTGAGACATCCTGGCCTAAAGCAAAGCGCAAAGGCCGCCCATCGAGGCGTTTGAAGGCTTCATTGGTAATGCCATCTCGCAAGGATACCAGAGCAATTTCAGCATTAGGGACTTCGATGCCGACAAAGCCTTTGCCAGGCACAGGAGCCTCCACCCGGACGCGGGTTGCAGCCAGCGCCAGGGCTAGATCATCTGCCAGTCCGGCGATCTTGTTGACGCGCACGCGTTTGCGTCCCGCGCGTGACTCGATGAAATCTGGTTCTACACCAAATTGGGTGATAGTGGGACCGCGATTGATCTCTACGACTCGGCCGGGGGCGCCAAAGGACTCCAGGGATTCCTCGATGATCTGGGCGCGTTGCCTGTCATACTCATCGTCGATGGGGACCTCGGAACTATCATCCAGGGTGAAATCGATAGTGGGGAGCACCCATTCATGCGCGGGAATAACCTCTTCTTCCAGGGCTGGAACAACAGGAGAGTGTTGGGAAGCTGCAGAGACCCCAGGGCTCACCTCACCACGCGCAAGGGAGTCTGGAAATTCCTGCCGAGGAGAGCGGGCAAGTTTTTGGGTCAGAGAACGCCATCCTTGAACGAACATCTCAAATCCCGAACGTATGGATACACCCAAGGGAGTAAGCCAACGGAACAGCTCCCAGACGGTCATATCAAACGTGATCACCATTGCCAGAATGAACCAGGCCAAAAGGATCACAGCAGTTCCACCTAAACCCAACCAACTTTCCAGAAGATTGAAGAATACTCCCCCAACAGAACCTCCCCCTGTGCCTTCAGTGCCCAGAACTAAAAATCCTGACCTGTTTACCAAAATGACCAGGAACTGCAATCCCGTAAGCACACAGGCAAACAACAAGAATATACCTACAGCGCGCTCGAGAGAGAACTGGGGCAGGCGCTCTACATTGCGCATGACCAACCACAATCCAATGAAGAATAGCGCGATGGGTAGCACGTATCCACCCCAGCCAAATAGGTCGGCCAGAATATTGAGCCATCCCAACATCAGTCCCTCTTTTGTGGCAGAGAACATCCCAATCAGGGTCAATAAACCAACCAGGGCCATCACGATGCCGGTGATATCAAGTTTACGCTCTAAAGAGATGCCGCTGCGTTGGGGGGAACGGCTTGTCGATTTGCGCGTCGACGTTCTGCGACCAGAGGACTTGCGACTGGTTGATTTGCGAGTCGTTTTTTTGCGTGAACTGCTCTTCCGAGAGGAACTGCTTTTTTTTCGGGCCATGGATTTAGATATTGGATAGTAGAAATTGGATGTTGGATGGCGGTTGAATTATAGCACAAATGATCTGTTTCGAGCCGAGTGAGGGAAAGGGTACTTATGGCGTTCTCAAAGTTCCTTGACAAATGAACAAAAATGATCCTCATCGGTAA
>CAYWIC010000125.1:0-8524 GCA_964458115.1 uncultured Anaerolineales bacterium
GCATGGGTTCCAAATCAAAGGTTTATCTTTTATCAGAACTTCTGTTTAACAAGCGAAGAAGTTTAGCACATAACGGAATAGTGTGTGTAAGATTTTTATTAGAAATATTTCCGATAGCATTACACTTATATGCACTCAGGATGGCTATGACCCCTTCTTTGTAGGCGCGTCCGGGCACTGTCCATAGTTGTGTCGTTTCAGAATTAGTCGGACTGAAAGGGGGCTAGAATCAAGGGAGACTTTTGGATCTCTGGAGCTCGAAAAAGGAGATTCTTTTGAACGAATTAGAAAGCACCGAAAAGGGCGCTTTTTGCGTTTAGATTCCGATATTTTTCGGAGTCACGCTCATAACCCGAAGGTCAGAGGTTTTTATTGAAAAGACCGCTAACAAAGTATTGTTGAGCGGTTTTCTATTTTTGACCACCCACTGCGACTCGAACGAAGTATTTATTCCTGATTGAATTATTTGAAAATTTGTGGTCAGATATTGAGGGAATTTTTAATTTCAAAAGTTGGATAATTGAATTCCTAAAAAAAATACCCCCACCCTGACTCGAACAGGGGTCTTTGGCTCCGGAGGCCAACGCTCTATCCACTGAGCTATGGGGGCAACGAGAAGTATTCTACCATGTGGTCTGGATTAAAAAAATGGGCTCTCTGGGAAACGCCGTGGGGCTATGCAGATGTAGGGGTGAGTAGGGTGCGGAGCACCCCGCTCATCCCTACATCTGGGGAATCACCCCGGCGATGCCTAGAGAACCGAAGAATTCTGTTGCGGTTCTTAGAATTCATCTTGATGATAAATCTAAGGGCCAAGTCCTGGGACTTGTTCAGGCGGTTGTCGGCAGAAATTCTTCGGTAGCGGAACCAAAGTTATTTGGCTGACTCAGAACTCCATCATCCACCACATCCGATGCAGACTTTTGTTGAGGTACTCCTTCTCCTTGAGTGTATTCTGAGACGAACTTTTCAAGATTTTTCGCTATTTTGGCCAGAGTTTCAGCAGAAGATGAAACCTCAATAACTTGGGCGCTCATTTCTTCTGACGATGCGCTGATTTCCTCGATAGAGGCCGAATTGCTTTCTGCGACGGAGGCAATATTCTCTATGGCATGCATAGCTTTGCGAGAACCAGCGTTCATTTCTTTTGTAGACATGATGTTTTTGTCAACAACTTTTTGGACTTTGTCCATGGCATGTACCAATTCCCCAGAAGATCCATCTATCTCTTGCACAGCGTTAGAGATACCCTGTACTTGATGGCTAATTTGCTCTATCGATGAGAGGATTTTATCCAGGGCATTTCCAGCTTGTTTTGCGCGCTCCAATCCCGTATTGACTTCACTCGTACTTTCTTCCATCGTGTTCACAGCATCGACAATTGTATTCTGCAATCCATCAATGAGAGCGGCAATATCTTTGGTCGCAGTCGTACTATTCTCGGCTAGTTTGCGGACTTCGTCAGCAACGACGGAGAAACTCTTGCCGTATTCACCAGCTCGTGCGGCTTCGATCGTCGCGTTGAGTGCCAGTAGGTTTGTCTTGGATGCAATATCTTCAATCGTCTTGATAATTGTACTGATTTCTTCCGATCGCTGGACCATAGCTCGCACCTTACTGGCAGAGACACCTACTTTTTCTTTTATGATGGTAATACCATCGAGTGTTTCTTCGATAGTTTGTGCCCCTGAATACGCTGCCTGAGCTGCTTTGTTGATGTCAGTTGATCCAGATATTACATTTGAAGCGACGGTCTGGATAGCATTGGATATTTTGTTTGCAATCTCTGAAGCGGATGAAATCGCTGAATCCTGTTCTTGAGCGCCTTTTACAATAACATTAATCTCATGTGCGAGCTGCTCGATGGTTAGCGAAGTCTGATTAACCGAATTAGACTGTTCGATGATACCACTGGCAATTTCTTGAATCGTTGATGAAATTTGGGTAGCAGCTAGCCCTGCCTGCGTAGAAGTATTTACAAGATTTGATGAGGCGCTGTTTAGTTCTAGCCCATCGGTTGAAACTTTCCCAATCAACTCTTGTTGGGTGTGCAAGGTATTGAATAAAATTTCCTGGATCGCGATGAGCCCTTCGCTCGTTGTGCGAATCGCCCTGGTAATTGTTGCTAGGGCATCCCCTGGCATGTTTGTAGTCAATTCACAATCGTTGCCAATCAAGGCTTCGATATCGACACAGGTCAGGGAACTCAAGATTTCAAGTACTGCGGCCAAATTCTCCTCAATTAGCTTGGTAGAAGCTTCTTTGATTTGGTTGATGGGTTGGAAAACCTTCTTGATCGACAGAAACATCAGTGAGCTGCCTAGAGCAAATGTGGCGAACCCCCCAATGCCTAAAGTGAGGTACTTCTTCGAAGCGATCAAATTGGTTTGCAAGGCGCAAAGAGTTGTCAATACTCCCAAAGAAACTAATAAGCTCCCAGTTCCCATGATCATAAGTTGTGTTTTTGGGGATAGATGTTTTTTGAGCTTATTCATGGATTCTTACTCCGGTCCTGAAGGGTATTCAGGAGTTTCAGGTTATCTTATTGGGTCAAATCAAGTTCCATAATCGACCAAATCTTCCCTAAAGGCTATGAGATTATTTCATAGCCTTTAGGCATTAACCTGAAACGGTGTTTTTGGTATTACTTGAAAGACTTGATTTCCTGACATAATTCCATGGCCTTGTCTTCGTCGATGATAAGTTTGGCAGATGTCAGGCACCATTCGGCCAGGTCGTCTAAATGCTGAGTGTTGAGTTCATCAGGACTGATATTCAGGTGTCCAGATAGTTGGCGTTTGAGAAACCGATCAGCAGCCGGACCCATGTAATATTTGGTTGTTTCCAAAAGATTATCGTATATAGTCATTGTTAGCTCCAATCAGTTGTCAGGACTCTCGGACTCGGATGCAAAGAAGCGAACTGCCGCAATCATTCGCTCGAATGCTGCAGCTAGGTCGCCGATTTCATCGTGAGTATCGACAGAGACTTTAGTATTCAAATCACCCAGACTGATTTTATCGGCTACATCTCGCAGGTGTGTTATGGGTTTGGTAATACCCCGAGCTATGATAATGCTGAACAACACTCCAAGTAGAACCAATCCAATCGATCCAAAAACACTGAGGTTATAGGCGATTTGGATCATTTCTTCACTCTCACTGATTTCCTCAGCAACGTCTTCTCGGGCATCCTCCGATAATTCCTGAAGCATCAAGTTTACATTTTGGATTTCCACCGCATATTCCCCGTTTGCGAGCTGAATAGCTCCTTCTTTGTCACCCGATGCATAGAGACTAAGAACTTCCTGAGTGAAGATGTCTTCATAGTTTTCGACGGCCTCTTCAATCTCTCTCAACTCTTCAGCCTCGTCTTCATCTTCTACAATGGACAATGCGAGCGAGATATATTTCTCGACTTCTTCATCAATATCTTCATCACCTTCAAGATATTCTGAATTCCCACTGATCAGATAGTTCATTTCAGATACTTGCTGTTTTATAATCAAGTATTGCAGCCTTTCAAAATACACCAGTTCGTCGCCCTCCCTGGCTATTTCTTGACTGGCCTCTTTTATCACCGACATCGTGTTGATATTGATGATGCCGGCGACAACGCTGATTGCTACGATCAACAAAAAACCGAGCAATAATTTATTGAGAATCTTTAGATTTCTAAACCATGTAAACATGTTTTTTCCCTTTCTGATGCGAACTAGATATGTTTTTGGTAGATGGGATAGTGGTTAAAGGTATTAATCGATGTTGGCCTCCTTTTTCAAAAGTGTTTTCTAATGGATGTTCGTGTGTACTCATAAATATCTCATAATGATATATTTATGTCGCGAAACTGTAACTATATAATTACGATATGATATGCATGAATAATATATATTGCATTCTAAGGATTTTCGTTTGCATTTCCATAAACTTTTCGTAAAAGGGAACGAAATCAAGAGTTAAATTGTAAAATTTGTTGAAAACTTCAGATGGAAATTTATGCCTTACTGCGAAATATCCTTAACGCAGAAATTTAGGGTTAGGCAAATATTGAAATATCTGAATCGAATTCTTGGCCAATTCTTAAGTAAAATGCAGGAAAGAATCCCAAAATAAATAGTGAGATAAACACGGCATTTACACAGGTTTTGCGGTGAAACTGGTCAGCTTTATTTCAAGCCACAAATCGCAAAACACTCTAGTTGGCTAGAGAGGAATTTTCGGTTTTTATAGAAAACTGGGTGGAAAAGCACGAATACTTGTAGATCAGGGCAGGGAGTTTTGAGAGAGTGAGACAAGATCCTGACGAATGTTGTGAATGATTTTTGAATTTCCGCCCTCTTCCCCAAAATGTTCCCGTTGGTATTTCTTGTGGGCTAGCTCGCTGCATTGCTGGTAGAAATCGCGTGTAACTCGATATTTGCCATTGAAGAGTGCTGTCAATTTAACCAAACTTTGGGTCCAGGCTGAACTGGCAGTTTTGTATTGATCTTTGCTGATCACCCCTTCAGCCACTTCTTCATGCAAATACTTCTTGATCCTTAACTGGACTCTGCGTATGGCCCACAGGATCAGCACAAACATCAGCAACCAGCCTCCCCAATCGAAGAGCGTCCCGATGGCCAATCCCGCCAAACCCGAAAGCAGGGTCGCCAAAGCGTTGTGAATGGCATGTGCCGTGATGGCGATTCCCCAGCCCACGATGGGAGCTAATAGCTTGATCCAGACATTCTTGTTCAAGCGCGTGGCGGCCAGTCCAATCCCAATAAAGGCGGTATAGAAGGGGTGCTGCCAGCCCACTAGGATCACCCGCACGAAGACCAGGGTGAACAGCCCCTCCATGCCACCTTCCAAAAAGCCGTAATTGTAGATGTAATAGGCGTTCTCCGTGGCCGCGAACCCCAGAGCAGCGACCCCAGCGTATACGATGCCATCCAGGACCGAGTCAAATTCTTTTCGAACGATCAGGAATACCAATAGAACGGCCAGCCCTTTCAAAGTCTCCTCGACGGGTGGGGCAACCAACGAGCCGGTAGCGAATTCAGTGAAAGCATCGGATTCTGTAAAAAGATAGACCCCCATTCCCAAAAGTGTATTGACCACAAAGGCCATCCCCGCCGCCACCACCGCCCCCCAAATGAAGACTAATCCTAACAAAACCTTGGGTTCTTTCTCGTATCGGTCGAGCCAATTTAAAATCCAGGCGAAGATGAACATTGGTACGAAGCCGAAAAATATGGAAAGAGCAAAGCCCATGTTAGTCGCCCTTCAGGATAATCTCCGAGCGGTGGATATGTGCGCTGAGATGGTCGATGCCTAGAGCGCGCAGGACTTCATCAGGGCGACCTGTCGCACCTGGCAGCGCGCTCAGATGCATGAAAAGATCGTTTTCACCTTCAGATTGCATTCCCAGGATCAAGGGTCGCAGGTCGTACTCCTTGAGCTTTTTCTTCACCCTCCGCTGGCGGATGATCTCAGCTTGTGAGAGCAAGTTTTCGACATGTTCTCTCAAATTTGGGACTGGCTGTGATAATTTCGCAAGATACTTCGTAGATAGGATCAGGGTTTGCAGTTTTGGAGACCGAATTTCCGTCTCGAGGATTTCCCGCACCTCTAAACCAGGTGGCAGAACGGGGGTCAGAGCTGATCCGATTTCATCAAGGGGAACCTGTTCTTCGAGCCAGACCTCGATCATCTCGTCCTGGCTGGTAAATCCCAGCGGTAAAGCTGCCCCTAAATTGATCTTGGGGTGGGGGTTGAAGCCCTGGCTGTAGGCCAGCGGCAGCCGCGCCCTTCGCAGGGTGCGCTCCCAGGTGCGCTGCAAGTCCAGGTGGCTGGTGTAGCGCATGGCTTGGGTTTTAGCGAAAGTGATTTTCAATCTCATGACAAAGTGGTCAGTTGTGAGTAATCAGTACGCTAGATACGGGTTACTGTTCACTGATTACTGGTAGTAGATTTTCCTCTTTGATCGATTTCACCCGGCCCTGGCTGACCTCAGGGCACTGCCATGCCTCGCCAGGGTTTTCGCGCCGCAGACCAGCAAATGTGGGCAGAATGCCGCAGGCGAAGCACTGCTCGCGACAGTCGATGCGGATGTGGCCTTCCAGGCTCCACATATAATCCTGCGTCAGGAATTTTTTGCGCAGAGTGGTGCTGAGATGCTCCCAAGGGAAGATCTCATCTAATGGCCGCTGGCGATGGGTGTAGAACTCAGGATCAAGACCAACAGTTTCGAAAGCCTCCATCCAGGCCTGGTAGTTGAAATGTTCTCCCCAGGCGTCGAACTTGGCGCCGCGCTTCCAGGCCTGGTAGACCACTTCAGCCATGCGGCGGTCGCCTCGCGAGAGCCAAGCTTCGAGTTGGGTTTCGTAAGGGTTATTCCAGTTGAGTTTCAACCCGCGCCCTCGCAGCTCTTCTTTGAGCAAGTCTTGCTTGGCTTTGATCTGCTCGAGTGAGTCGCAGGGCACCCATTGGAAAGGCGTATGAGGCTTGGGCACGAAGGTGCTCACCCCAGCATTGACCTTGGCGCGTCCGCCAATGATCTTACGCCCCTCGGCGACCACGGCCTTGCAAAGGTCCGCAATGGCCTGGACATCCTCAAGGGTCTCAGAGGGGTGGCCGATCATGAAGTACAGTTTGATCGTCGTCCAGCCTCTGCTGTAGATTTCACGCGCCGTCTCGATAAGCTGCTCGGTGCTGACCGGTTTGTTGATGATCGCCCGCATTTTCTCGGTAGCTGCCTCGGGGGCCAGGGTGAAGCCGCCTTTGCGCCCGCCCTTGAGCGCATCCATCAGATCTACCGAGACGCTTTCGATGCGCAGCGAGGGCAGCGAAACCGAGAGGTGCTCCTCGCCGAAGCGCTCGTGCACCTTCTCGACCAGCTCAACAGCATGCGTATAGTCACTTGACGACAATGAAAGCAGGCCGATCTCTTCGAAGCCGGTATAGCGGATGGCTTCCTCGATGGCCTCGATTACCTCATCAACAGTGCGCTCGCGCACCGGTCGCGTGATCATCCCGGCATGGCAGAAGCGGCAGCCGCGCGTGCAGCCGCGCATGATCTCGATCGGGGCGCGGTTGTGAACCGTATCCACGTAGGGCACTACGAAGCGCGTTGTTGGTGGAGGCAGCGCAGCCTCGATACGTTTGTCGATGGGCAGGGGCGCATCATCAACGAGCTTCTCGATGGAAGCAAAGGTCCCATCATCATGATAGTGCGCTTCATACAGAGAGGGAACATACACTCCCCATATTTGCGATAGAGCTAAAAGTAATTCAGAACGTTCTAACGTTCCACGTTTAAACGTTTGAACGGTATCCACTATCTCCCCAATCGCGCCTTCGCCCTCGCCAATCACAAAAGCATCGATGAAGGGGTGCATCGGCTCAGGGTTGAAGGTACTGTGCCCCCCTGCAATGACCAGCGGATGCTCGGGGCCACGCTCGGCGCTAAACAGTGGAATGCCTGCTAAATCCAGGACATTCAGCGTGCTGGTGTAGAGGGTCTCATAGGGCAGTGAAATACCAATGATATCGAAATCGGTGAGAGGATGCTTGGTTTCCAGAGAGTAGAGTGGGATCTCATCCGCGCGCATAGCTGCTTCCATATCTGTCCAAGGCAGGTAGGCGCGCTCGGCCAACACATCCTCGCGCTGGTTGAGCAAGTCGTAGAGGATCGCCAATCCCAGGTTGGACATACCCAGATCGTAGATGTCGGGAAACACCAGGGCGACTTTCGTCGCAACCGTATCCCAATCCTTGACCACCTGGTTGAGTTCGCCGCCGGTGTAGCGGCCGGGTTTTTGCACTGTAGGTAAAACGCGCTCTAAGCGCGTTTGAATTTCATTCTGATTTAACATAGCGGGTGGATTATACCATTTCTGGAGCAATTCAGAGATGAATGATCCGATTTCCCCTCTTATGGGAAACAAAACAAACGAGCAGCTATTTGCGTTTTGCGTCAGCTAGCTGCTCGTTTTTTTAGCTCCTACTCAAAAACCCACTCGTCGATGGCGCGGCCCCATTCGACCAATTCACTCTCATCGAACCATAAGGCGACCTCGGCCTCGCCGTTCTCGACGCTGTCCGAGGCGTGGGTCAGGTTGCGGCCAACTTCCAGGCCGAAATCATGGCGCACCGAGCCAGGCGCGGCCTCCGTGGGGCGGGTAGCGCCCATGGTCTGGCGCACGGCGGCAACCGCGTTAGGACCCGTCCATACCATGGCCATTACCGGCGCGGATGTGATGTATTTAATCAACGGCTCGTAGAAGGGTTTGCCTTTGTGAATGCCATAATGGGTCTCGGCCAATTCCATGCTCACCTGCATGAATTTGGCAGCGGCCAGCTTAAGTCCGCGGCGCTCCAGGCGGGCGATCACTTCGCCGATCAGGCCACGTTGCACGCCATCGGGTTTTACCAAAACAAACGTTTTCTCCATATTTTTCTCCAATATATTGTTTCGTGAAAATGGGGTGTGGGGGGGGGGGGGGCCCCCCCCCCCCCCCCAAAAAAAAAAAAATTTTAAT
>CAYWIC010000125.1:8534-16166 GCA_964458115.1 uncultured Anaerolineales bacterium
TCCCTTCCTTTTTTTTTAAAAAAAAAAATTTTTTTTTTATTTTTTTTATAATTTTTTTTTTTTTTTTGTTTGGGGGGGGGGGGGGGGCCCCCCCCCCCCCACACCCCATTTTCACGTGAATTTCTTTATCTTATTGCAGTAACTGTTCGACCTTCGTGTACGTGTCCAAGGCCTCCTGCAGGCGGTCGGCGCGGGTATACGCATCGCCGAGGGCTTGCAGGATCTCAGGATTGTCAGACTTGATTTGGGCGGCGGATTCTAAATCCGTAATGACTTCTTCGATACGCTTGCCTTTCTTGATCAGTTGATCGTAATCATCCATAGCACCCGAGATATCACCTTGTGCGAGCTTGCCTTGGGCTTCAATTTGCGCGGCGTGATGCTCGTCCTCGGCATCCCCTGGGGGAACGGAGGGGAGTTCGACCGGTGTGGGAACAGCTTCGACAGGTTGGATGGGGGCTACCTCGAGGGTAGCAGGTTCATCAACTTTGAGGGCTGGCTTTACTTCGACCAGATCTTTGATGCCTGCGATGGTCTCTGGTTCAATCCCCAAGATTAGCAGGTCATCGAGCTTATTAAAGGGCCCATGCTCCTCACGGTGACTGAAGACTGCCTGCGCCTTACGGAATCCCATACCCGGAAGGCGTTCCAATTCCACCAGGGAAGCCTGATTGAGATCAAGTTTCTCTTCAGACGCGACTGGAGGTTGCACTGTTTCTGAAGGACGCCAGGTGTATTCTTCATCGGGGATAGGCTCCGCTGGTGCAGTTTCTGGCTGATCTTCTCCCTCTTCAATATCTTGCAGCCAGCCGGGGAGCGGTTGCGCTGGGGCTTCCTCGGGTTCAGGGCCAGCTTCTTCGTCTGTTGGTGTTTCAGAGTCTACGATCTCGAATTGCGGTACTTCTTTCCCAAATTCACGGATCCAGGTGGCATCCTCTGCCTGTGTCTCCTCTTCGGGCTCGGGAGAGACATCTTTAAGCCATTCGGGAAGAGCCTCGCTGGCCTCGGCCGCTCCAGGATCGGCCGCGCCAGGATCGGGCACTTCTTGGGTGGGCTCTACTTCAGGTACTGCGGGAGCAGCATCTTCCTCGCTTTCAGAAGGGATATCAAGCGGCGCTGCAGTGGCTGGGGTGTCCTTTAACCAGTCTGGTAAGTCTTCCGTTTGGTCGCTTTCCCCGACCTCAACTGTAGATGTCTCAACGTCTGCGATCGTTTCTCCTTCGATGGCAGCCAACAGCCAATCAGGAGTTTCTTCCTCTGCCGAAGACTCAGCTTCTTCATCGCTTTCAATCCACTTTGCTGCCTCGTCAACATCTTCGGCCACTGGCTCTTCTAGGGCTTCGGACGGCTGGATGCTGCCAGCATCTTCGGGAACTGCATCTGCATCCGCGGGAGCAAAGGCGCTATCCTGCAGCCAGTCGGGAAGATCTTCGGGAGCAACATCCCCTCTAGGGGGCTCGGTTTCACCCAACGCGCCCTCAGATTCGACCATCGTAGGTTCGGTGTCGCCCAGCGTGGGCTCGACATCGTCCATCACAGGTTCGGTTTCGGCCTGAGAAGGCTCAGGTTCGCTACCGTTAGGCGCGGGTTGTTCTTCGACGGGGGTGGCGACGGTCTCTGATTCGGTTGTATCCATCACCCAATCGGGGAGGGTATCGGGGCGCTCCTCAGGACTGGAGATCAATTCGTCTTCTGAAACGCCTTGCTTGGCTGCTAGACCTTCGAGCCAGGCCATAGCCGCATCGGCATCTTCGAATTCGGCATCAGATTCAGGTTCTGCAGGTTCCGTCGCCGGGTCGATTTCATCGGAAGTGGGTTCTTCATCCTGATCGGTGTCGACCTTGCCGATGTCCTTGAGCCACTCCGGAGTGCCATCGTCTACTCGTGACGCTGTCACTGGCTCGGGGGTTTCTGCTTGGTCCGCGGGCGCGGTTTCGGACTGGGGTTCTGATACCTGTCCCTCGTCCACGGTTTCTAGTTCTGATGACAAACCCTCCAGCCAGGCCATGGCGTCATCAGTATCTTCAAATTCGGTATCAGGCGCAGCTTTTGTGACGGCGGTTTTGTCTTCGCTGGGTGGTGCCAGCCACTCGGGGAAGGCATCATCAACTGTGGCTTCTTCTGCGACGGGCTCCTCGACTGGGGTCGGTTCTAAATCTGTTTCGGCGTCTGTACCATCTGAAGTGGAAAGCCACTCGGGGAGTTCTTGTGTACGTTCAGCCTGGGGATCCATATCTTCGAAGCTGGGCATTTTAAGGTCATCTTCAGCATCTAAAGCATTAGCGGCAGCTGTTCGCATGGATTCTGGAGTCGGTTTAAATTCCGGCTCAGCTTCAGGTTCTGGGGTCTCTTCACTGATCTCAGACAACCAATCTGGGGTAGCCGTGGCCGGTTGTTGCTCCTCAGGAGCAGATTCGTCTGCTTCTTCAGCCAGGGTTGCCGAAGCGAGATCGTCTAACCAATCTGGGATGGGTTCAGGTTCAGTCTCTGCAACAGCAGGTTGAGGGCTAATTTCCTCTTGAGGTGCTTCTGTTTCTGCAATCTCGGTTGGTGTTTCGTCAGGGGTGGCGGCTGCCTTCAACCAATCCGGGGTTTCATCTTCTGCAGGGCCTTCGGATTGCGTTTCTCCAGCAGTATCCGCGACGGGTTGTATTTTTTCTTCCTCTTTCAGCCAGGCGAAATCATCCTCAGGAGCAGCTTCGACAGGAGCCTGCGCGGCTGGCTCTACGGTTTCAGCAGGTTCAGCGCTTGCGAGCCAATCGGGTAGATCATCGGGCTCTTCGGCCTCTCCGGTCTCCTCGGCCTGAGCAGCGGGTTGTTCGATATCTTCTTCGCTTTCTTTCCTTAGCCCCATCAGGAAATCGGTGACCCCCGTGGATATGGCATCCTCCGCTTCGTCTTCATCGGGACCACCATCGATGCCCTTCAACCAGTCAGGCATATCGTCTGTTGTTCCTGCTGCCATAGTCGGTTTGGGTTCGCCTGCCTCTGGCGCAGAATCTTCCACCCAGTCAGGCATCTCTTCCTGGGGAAGCTGCATGGTTTCGTCCGCAGGTTCGGCGACATCTCCAGCTTCATCTTGAATCCAATCAGGAAGATCTTGTTCTTGGCTTGAGGATGTCGTCTCCATTTCGGGGCTGCTATCCATTTGAAGGTCTTGCATCCAGTCTGGGGCGCCCTCATCCGTTGATTTTTCGGGCTGATCGATGACAGTCTGGTTGTCATCGGCCTCATCACTGGCTTGCGAGGCAACGGCTGCTGCAGCAGCCGCTGGCGCCATATCTTTGATCCAATCGGGCAAATCTGCGGCAACAGCATCTTCTTGCTCTTCATCCGTATCGTCGCCGAGGGAGAAGGTTGATGGCTCTTCATCGGCCTCTCCGGAGGCTGACTCCCAGCCGGCATCTTGCATCCACTCGGGGATCTCATCATCCTCCAGCCTCGGGGTAACATCTTCGTCTCCATCAGGAGCTGGGGAATCTTCGGAGGCAGCAGCAAGCCAATCGGGAATTTCACCCCTGGGGGATTCTGGTTGTTCCAATTCGACTCCCAAAGAAGAAGCCCATTCGGGTTGCGCGTTTGCATCGGGATCACCGCTTACGGCAGCATCCCACCCTAAGCGCTCGATGGTGACCGCTTGATCAGGTACATCCTCGGCGGTGGGGGCATGCGATGAAATATGCGCATCATAAGGTTCGAGGGCGTGAGCGCGCTGCAAATAGCCTTTGCTCTCGTCTTCCCGATCGGTCCCCTGAAGAAGTCTCCCAAGCAGCCGGTTGGCTTGTAAGCAGTAGGGGAGATCTTTTAAGATCGTGCTGCATGTTTCGATGGCTTTTAAGTTTTCGCCACTCTGTGCATACATCTCTGCTAAGATGACATGTAAATCTGAACGATCAGGTTCATCGGCAAGCGCAGCGCGCAGTTCGGCGATGGCCTGTTCGTGATGCCCGCCCTTGGCGTACGTGCGGGCCAACGCGCCGCGAGTAAGCCGGGCTTTGGCAGGTTCCATTCCATCACGTTTGCCATACAACCGGCGCACTTCCCCCTGAATGGCAGGATTGTATGGTTGAACTTCGAAGGCGCGTTCCATGTGCCATAAGGCTGTATCCAAGTTACCTTCGTCTTCACGAATTATGCTCATGCCAACATGAGAAACGAAATCATCCGGTAAGGCAGAGAGCACCCTTTGGAAAATATCAGCCGCACTCCCATACCTTTGGGCCTCTAGATAAGCTTTCCCTAAATGGCGATAAGTCTCAATGTGTTTCGGGAAGGTCTTGAGAATGTGACGGCAATGCGCGACAGCTTCATCAGTCTGGCCTTCTTCGATGGCAGACTCGATTTCGCGCAAATATGTTCGCAGGGGGACTTTCGTCATAAGACTACCCTCCCTTTTTTGAAAAAGGGTGTGTTATTTTCGGTTATTTGATCGAAACTGTCTATTTCTTGAGTATATTTTAACATATGTGCTATAAAAAAAATATAACACTAGGGTAATAGCAAGATTCATTCCCCCCGGCGAAATTCTACTAATTCGACAGATCCTGTCATTTCGAGTGGGAAGTTGACTCCGTATACTTTAATTTCGGCGCGATCGATTTCCTGTTTGAGTTGTCCCACATTGGGTTCGTACCACAGGTTATTGTGCAGGATAAGTACTGCTTCTACTGAGACCGTGTAGCCAGACTCTTCCATCTCGGCTTCGAAGTCGAAGGTCAGTTCTCTCTCGAGCTTGATGGCACGCGGGTATTCGCCAGCCTTGACAGTTATCGCTTCGAAGATGGCCTCGCCCTCGCCTAAGGTTTTCCATTCCATATCCAAGGGGCTCTCCGCCAGCGTTCCGCTGACTTGATCTCCGTCGATCACGGCTTCCATTACGCCTGAGGCCAGGTACTCGCCTGTCCAGGTGTAATCCCAATTGTGATCTACCAGAGTGTTGTAATTCGGGACATACACACCATCGACATGCTCGACGGTCAATTCGCCATCGACATCTCCAAAAAGGAAGCCCAATAGCATCACTGGGAAATTGAGGATAGCTCCATCTTCACATTCAACTGTGGCTTCGGTGGTAAGGCCCGAATCCAAGTAGAGGGCGTTAAGGGTGGCCTCATCTCCATTGATCTCGGACACGGTTAGGCTGATTTGGCTGGTCTCTCCCTCCGAAGTGACTTCATAGATCCATTGGTAGCCTGGAACCATGGGGTAAAACGTGTTGGCGCAGGGTCCGCCTTCCAAAGGCGGGGCAGGCACCAGGGCATCGCTGACATCGTCGGTTTCCGTGTTTTCGACAGTTGAATCCTCGGGTTGAGATTCTGGCGCTGGTTCGGGCTCCGCTTCGGGTTGAGATTCTTCATTCCCTGTTGGGGTTGGGGTCTCCGCCTCGTCCAAAGCTGGTTCAATCGGTGCGGCTGGTGCTTCTTCGACCTGAGATGCTATTTGGGAGAGTAGACTGCAAGCCAGGCTGGTTATTAGCAGCAAGCTGATGATGATCATTACCGGGCGTGTGGATGTGTTCATGATGTTTCCTCCTGCTCTCTGAGTTTTGCTGTTTTATTAGGGAGTAGAATACAGGAAATGAGGGGGAGTGTCAAGCGGTGTAGCCACGCTTCAAGTGCGTAGCTCCTGACCTTTTTCACTCGATCAACATGAAAATCTGACGAATTTTCCCAGAAATAATTATTCGGGTGTAATGCGTTATTCGAGTGGAGCTATCAAACGGATTTAGAAGAGGACCGAGGCCAGTTCTTTGCGGTACTGGCGGGTGATCCGGTTATTATCCCCCAGGATTTCGAATAACCCTATAATGACCTTGCGCGCTTCATCATCTCGATAATGTTTGTCCTGGCGCAACACAGCCAAGATGCCATCCATGGCGGCAGGAAAATTTCCCATTTCAACTAATCGCATCGCGTGTTGATAAGTTACCTCGATGGAGGATGGTGCCTCACTGTCTTGATCGTTGAGCCGGTTCAAGGCGGTGGCCAGGGGGTGCAAGGTTTCGACTGCCCGATATTCATAGCTGGAAGGGACTGATTCCAAAAGCTCAAGGGCTTCGTCGCTCTGACCCAGGGCAATCATGCTCTTGGCCAGTCCGACCTTGCCGCCAGGATGATCTGGGCGCTCGTTGAGCACGGTTTGGAAAGCCCCGGCGGCATCTTCCCATCTCTCCAAGGTCAGCATGCTAAGGCCTTTATCAAGTGAAAGGTCTACATGACTTGGGATCATATGCCTGACAAAGCGGCGGATATCCTCTTCGGGCTTCAGTCCGGTGAATTCCCCAATGATGACACCTTCGCGGAATGCTTTTACCGCCGGGAGAGCGCGCACGTTGAAGCGCAAGGCCGTTTTGGGATTTTCATCGACGTTCAAGCGCGCCAACCTGAAACTACCTTCGCCCTGGTTCGCGAGATCACGCAGGATGGGGTCCACCGTCTTGCAAGGCACACTCCATTCGGCCCAAAAACCTACCAATACAGGGGTATTCTGCGAGAACTCGACGACTTCGTACTCGAAGTTTGCTTCGGTGACGTTGATGATGTTTTGAGATGACATAGGCGATCAGAATTAATTCTACCAGAACACGTATAGGGTAACAAAGAAAAAAGGAGCGGCATCGCCGCTCCTTTTTTATCACTCTTCGTCGGGGTCGATCATCCCAGGTTGGTTGAGTTCGATCACCTTGCCGTGGATGTCGATCTTAATGCGGAAGCCGGTCATCCCCATATATGTCAGGCTTTCCTCAGGGATGCCAACCTCGAAGATGCGATCGAATTGCTCGTCCATCTGTTTGAGTTGGGTTTCGATCATGGCTTTGGTAAAGATATCATCTTGACCGAGCATTTTGGCTGCCTGTTCGCTAAGCAGATCCTCATGACCGGTGATCATTTCTCGCATAGAGTCGAGAACCTGGCGATCGACCTGCTCTGAGGGAATATGCCGCCGAAATCCCGCGTCGTCAACGACATAACAAGGCTCATCTCCCACGTAGGCGGTCTCTACCGGGTTGTCGTTTTCGTCGTACACTAATCCTTGAAAAAGAATCTTCTTTTGCATGATATTCTACCGATGATCAAGTTGACCAGGATTGTACCGCGCTGTGGCAGATATCTAATTGATTCTTATATGCTTCTTATGAAGACTGCTTGCCCTCGATGGTACCCAGTAAGATTGCTGCGGCGACACCTAGACGGCGGTCGAGTTGGTTGGCTGTGTCGAAACTGAAATCGAGATCGAGATGGTACCCAAAGAAGCGAAAGCGCTGTTTGTAATCGGCCACACGTCCCTCCCCGATCAAAAGATCGTAGTTTTGGGGCAACAATGCCCCCAGCAAGAGACGTCGCAGCAGAGCGTAGCCCACACTGTCTTCTTGTAGGATGCCAAAGGGTTGGTCGTAAGCATCGAGAACTTCCCACTCATCACGCATCATCGAGCGCAGACCTTTGCGGCGCAGCACACCGACCTTCGTTTGGTTAATGCTGTCGATGACATCGTAGGCTGCTGAAAAATCGATGATCTGACGCGCCTGGATGTTCAATACCTCTTGTGACATGCTTTCGTCTGAGAAGACGCGAATATCTTCCTTGAGCTTGAACATTTTCTGCTGGCTGAAGAGCACCAGGTGGCCATCTG
>CAYWIC010000126.1:0-15865 GCA_964458115.1 uncultured Anaerolineales bacterium
CAAATCAGCATCTGTTTCCCTCTGGAACCTGATGCTGATTTGAGTGATCTTTATCGATACAAAGCTTCCGGATATGATTTTGTATCCATCAATGTTGGCATGGATATGGAATCGGTTGCTGAGATTATTCAGGTGCTGGCCGGTTTTCGGCGAACTATCCGGCGGATGGAAGCTGATTTCACAATTGTTCGTACAGTTGCTGAAATTAAGCAAGCGAAACGTCGCGCAAAGTTAGCACTAGCTTTTGATTTGGAAGGCTCCGAGCCTCTTGATGGCAATCTGGCGATGATCTCGCTTTATTACGATCTGGGTGTCAGGCAGATGCTCCTGGCCTACAACCTGGATAATCGCGCTTCAGGAGGCTGTGAGGGTGATGGAATCGGTCTCACCGATTATGGCTGTGATGTAATTGAAGAGATGAATAGGGTTGGGATGATCGTTGATCTCTCCCACATGAGCAGACAGGCGACCTTGGAAGCTGCTAAATGTTCTTCCGCGCCGGTAATTTTCTCGCACTCCAATCCAGCCCGGTTAAAGCAGCATAACCGTAATATCGACGACGACCAGATTCGCGCCTGCGCAATAACTGGCGGGGTGGTGGGTATCAATGGCGTGGGGGCATTTCTCGGTGGAACCGTGAGTGAGATCGTCGCTGACAATATCTGCTATGTCGCTGATCTGGTGGGCGTAGAACATGTTGGCCTGGGCCTCGATTATGTCGTCGACCAACAAGGCCTAATCGACTATATCTTGTCACATCCCGAAGCCTTTCCCGAAGAGGAAATCAATGCAGAGAGTGTTGCATTTGTAGTGCCTGAACAAATTGAAGAGATTACGCTGCTCCTTTTGGAGCGCGGTTTATCGATGGATGATGTTCTCAGCGTGCTAGGTGGAAACTTTATGCGTGTAGCTACTTCTGTGTGGTAATGACGATGAAACATATACCTAATATTGAACTTATATCCGGTAGCAAATACCCCATTCCTGTGGGTTTGAATTATCAATGTGGATATCTAACTGTCCCTGAATCGCGCAGCCACAATTCGGGCAATTATCCAAATGAAAATAACCTGCGGATTTACTTCACAAAAGTCAAGAGTCTGGCGAAAATTCCGGCCCCAGATCCGATCATCTTCCTTTATGGTGGACCCGGCGGCAACTCAGCGCGCCTGCTTCAAGCATTAGAAATGCCTGTGAACCAGGATCTCTTTCTTGGTAAGAGAGATTTTATTATATTTGACCAGCGAGGGACTGGGTACTCAGACCCTAATCTGGCCGCCCCCGAGGTGGATCTGGCGTTTCTCGAGGATTTCTTTGCTCCCATAGATGCAGACGCACGATCACAACTTCATGTGGAAGTATTGCTCACTGCCCGAGAACGTTTCATCGATGAAGGTATTAATTTGACAGCCATTAATACCCCCGAACTCGTAGCCGACATGAACGATCTGCGGATTGTACTGGGATATGATGAAGTGAATTTATACGGAATATCCTATGGTTCACGCGCTGCACTCGTTGCCATGAGAGATTTCCCGGAGGGAGCGATTCGAAGTGTCGTGCTCGATTCGGTTGTGCCCGTTCAGGTGAATCAGTTTATTGAAGCCATTCCTAATGCGGCGTATGGGTTCGATCTTATATTTGAACGAGTCGCTTCTGATCATGATGCAAATATGGCGTATCCAAATCTGAAAGCAAATTTCCTCAACGCCATCGAGTACCTAAATGAAACTTCGGAATATGTATCGATCAAACATCCTCTGACAGAAAAAGAAACAGAATTTCGGCTTACAGGAGATATTTTTGTTGGTGTCTTATGTGGGGGATTTTTCTCCAGCGCAGGTATTGCGGGAATGCCTAGCCTCATTTCTGAGGTTGCGGGTGGAGAATACAAAGGGATAACAAAAATCATTGAGATGTCACTGCAAAGATTCGTTCCAGCTTTACCAGGCCACAGCCTCGCCATGTATTATTCCGTGAACTGCTGCGATGATAAAGTAACTGCTGGAGTTGCTGAAAAAATATCTGAATATGCAGAAGAATTTCCAGAAATGAGCTCATTGCCCTTGTCTGAATTTCATTTGGGGAAATATATCGTGGATATTGCTTGTAAGTGGGGAGCGCGCCAGCCAGGCCCGGTGGAATACCGTGCCGTGGAAAGTGATATACCAACATTGATTTTGGCAGGGGAATACGACCAGAACACGCCAGCATTTTGGGGTCAACTGACGGGAGAGACCTTATCCAATTCCCATTACATCGAATTTCCTGGTATGGGTCATGGAGTGATCGCCCAAGGGGAATGCGCCGCATCGGTGATCAAACATTTTTACGATTACCCTCTCCTACGACCAAATGATCAGTGTGTCAATAATCTTCCCGATACCAATTTCGTTATTAACCGCGAAGATCGCTGAGAACGCGGAGATTTGCATATTTACTCTCTGTGCTCACTGCGATCTCGGCGGTTATTGAATAAGCCTACTCCCACAACTTCGAATCGTAACCAGGGAGTTCACAGCGCATGGGCTTATCTTTGCGATCACCCATGGCATAGGCGGCCTGGACCAAAGTGTGTATCTGTGAAGTCCCCTCATAGATTACGGCGCTCTTGGTATTGCGTAAGTGCCGTTCCACATTATATTCGTCAGAATAGCCGTATGCCCCATGGATCTGCACTGCATTGTCTGCTGCGCGCCGGGCGGCTTCTGTGCAATACCACTTTGCCATACTGGTCTCGCGGGTGTTTCGGATGCCCTGATTTTTCAGCCAGCCTACTTTCCAAACCAAAAGCTGACCGATATCAATCGACTGCTGCATGTCAGCGAACATTTGCTGCATAAGTTGGTAAGTTGAAATCGGTTTGCCGAAAGTTTCGCGCTGTTTTGCGTACCGCACCGATTCTTCCAGGCAGGCTTTCACAATCCCCACCCCGCCCGCGGCGACTGCATAGCGCGCAATATCGAGACAACTCATGGCAATCTTGAATCCTTCGCCTTCTTCCCCTAAGCGGTGACTTTTTGGAACTCGCACATCAGCCATGCTGATCCAACCGGTGCTGCTCGCACGCACACCCATCTTTCCTTCGATGTCGCCTGTCGTGATCCCCTTCCAGCCGCGCTCGAGGATGAATGCCGTGATTCCACGTGTTCCCTTTTCCTGATCGGTCTTGGCGAATACCAGGAAACGATCAGCGACATCGGCCAATGTGATCCACATTTTCTCACCATTGAGGATGTAATCGTCGCCATCTCGCCGGGCTGTGCTATGCATTCCGGCAACATCGGACCCGGCGTTAGGTTCTGTCAGTCCAAAGCAAGCCAAATTTTCCCCTGAGGCTAAAGGGGGAAGAAAGGTTTCTTTTTGTTCCTCGGTACCCCACTGAAAAATTGGCAAGGCGTGCAAACCCAGGTGCACAGCAATCGTTTCTCGCACAGATGAATCACCAAATTCCAGGCCTTCCGAGATGATTCCCAGGGCGTGGTAATCCATACCAGCGCCGCCATATTTCGCGGGCAGGCAAATCCCCAGGAAACCCAATTCCGCCATTTTGGGGATAAGTTCTTTGGGGTAGGTGTGATTGCGGTCGTGTTCTTTGATAATAGGGATGACCTCTTTGCGCGAAAAATCATAGACCATACGCTCGACCATCTTCTGTTCATCCGTGTATTGAAAATTCATAAAAGCGTCCTTTAAATTTAATCGTGCCTGAATTACATCGTTAAGAAATGGAGAACACGTACGATTTCAGTGATCAATTCTTTTATGCAGTCTTCCTCCACTCCACAGCCATTTAATGCTCCCACTTTCATCCCGAATAACGTCAAACACTTGTCCCTTGTTTTCACCATCAAGACTCATTAATTGGTCATCGTCAATTTCTGCCAGGCGAAAAGGTGGAGGCGGCGGAACGTCACCCGGAAGGCCACCAGTAAATGTGGTTTTTGCCTCTAGCGTCCCGTTTTCTATATCAATGTCGGTGTAGCACACGCGTGCAAGATCATATCGTCCGCAGATTTCTGCCATTGTTTCTTTGGAAACAGGCATGGGTTTGTGTTCGGGAATATCCAAATCGAGGAAATTCTTCAATGCCCGGTTCCAGGCCAGATCAATAAGCGACCGCCCATTTTCGGCATTTGTTAGTAAAACCATGGCCAAATGATCCTGGGGGCTGAAGAAGAAAAAGGCGTTGAATCCGGGGGTTCTGCCACCATGGAAGCGGATATCCTTTCCTCCGACAGCGCGCATGTGCCACGTCAGCCCCATATTCTGTCCAACGGGAGTGAATACGCCAGAGGGGATTTGCATTTGCTGGCGGTTCCCATCATTAATACAGTGCTTCCCATTATGAGTATCCCCATTGAGTTGAAAATGAGCGTATTTGAACATATCAGTCACATTGCTCAACAATCCGCCCCCAGCAAGCGCGGCCCGTGGTACAGGTGGAAGTTCCAATGGCACCATTTTGTCACCGCGATTAAGGTGGCCGGTGGCAATATTCAGTTCTGCTCGCATATCGTGTGCGAAGCAGCTTTGGTTCATTTCAAGCGGCTCGAGAATATACTCATTTACGACCTGGGGGAACGATTTGTCAGTGATGGTCTCAATTATATACCCCAAAAGGCAGAAGCTTGAATTGCTGTATGAGTGCATGGCACCTAATGGCGTAATCTGTTCGAGCTCCACCATCCGATCCACAAATTTACGGGGTGCATCCTCATCAATACCCGTATCAATGAAGAAGTCGCCTGTCCATCCAGCTGAGTGAGTAAGTAAATGTTTGATGGTTACATTTGCAGAAGTTTCAGGGTCGGCCACTCTGAACTTAGGGAGAATGCTGATCACTTTTGTGTCAAGGTCCGCTTTTCCTTCTTCGATCAACCGCATCATTGCGATTCCAGTAAATGTCTTGGTAATGGAACCAATCTGAAATATAGTGCTTTCGTTAACCGATTCAGGTGTATCGACATTTGAGACCCCAACTCCCGTAGATAGAAATTCATCCCCTTTGATCAAGCCAATTGCTACCCCTGGAACATCGAGTTGTTTCATCTGGTCGATGATAAATTCCTGATATTGGTCCCATTTTTTTGCTAGTTTGGTTTTCATTGGTCCTTTTACGCTTCCAGGTGACTATCACCCGTACGACTATTTGTAAATTCCCTTGGCAAAGCGCATGGCGGTTTCTGCCATGATGGCTGCGCCCACGGGGAGTGCGTCTTCGTCGATGTCGAACATCGGATGATGGACATGGACGTCTTCGCCGCCGGGGGCTTTCACGCCCAGAAATACCAGTGCCCCTTTGCTTGCGCGACTGATATAGGCAAAATCATCTGCGTTCATCATGGGGTCGGGAACGATGATATTTTCGGCTCCGATCAACTCTTCAGCCGTATTTCTTAGCCAGCCCACCACAGATGTATCATTGAACTGAGCTGGATACCCCTCTACAAGAATTGCATCGAAATCTCCCCCCATGGTGCGAGATATTTCCAGTGCCGCCATCACTTCTTTAATCAGCGCTTCTCTTACCTGATCTGTAAAACTTCTCAACGTGATTTCGAGTTTGACCTCTGTCGCAATATTGCTGGGATTCGCGCCGCCGTGGATCGACCCCACAGATACAATACACTCTTCCAGAGGATTGAACTTCCGAGAAGGAATCGCATAAAGCGTGTTGAGAATCTGAGCAGATATAAATATTGGATCAATTGCCCGGTGGGGGGCAGCAGCATGTCCGCCCACCCCTTTGATGGTGGCTATAATGACATCCACATTACCCAATATGTAGCCTTCTTTGAGCCAGATCTTACCGGCCTCAACAGTGCCAAAGCTATGGAACGCAATCGCCGCATCCATACCCTCGATCGCTCCGTCCTGGATCATTCGTCTGGCGCCGCTAAATCCCTCGTCGTCTGGTTCTTCTTCAGCGGGTTGGAACAGAAGTCTTACTTCGCCGTCAATTTGCTCGTCTTTCAGGAGCATAGCAACCCCTAGAAGCATGGCGGTATGGGCGTCATGGCCGCAAGTGTGCGCCAGACCAGGCACTTGAGATTTGTAGGGCACATCTTTCCCATCCGTCATCAAGACACAATCCATATCACCGCGCAATCCAATGGTTGGGCCATTGCAATTTCCAATATGGGCGACAACACCGGTCACACCAACCCCGGTTTCGTGGGGGATACCAAGTTCGGTCAAGGTTTTGCTCACGAGCGCGGCAGTTTGGTGTTCGTTGAAAGCAGCTTCGGGGTTCATGTGAATGGTGCGGCGAATCTCAACCAGCTTTTCACGGATTGCTTTGGCTTTATCGAGCATATTTGTCATAGTTTTACCTTCCTCGCGATCGAGTTCCATCTGTGACAGATGGATTGCCATTAGATTTGCTCATGTCCGGCGTAGCACTTTGCCAGGCAGCACACCGGTGTGTTCTACCCCATTCCAGACTACTTTGCCATTGATGAGTACTTTTTCTATCCCTTGAGGCGGGTTTCGAGTTGCGCGCAAATCATCAGTCATCTTTAGGTTTTTATATTTGAGCAGAACAATATCAGCAAAAGCACCTTCCTTAAGAACCCCGCGATCTGGAATTCCGAATCGTTTTGCGGGAACAGATGTGGCCTTACGGACTGCTTCTTCGAGACTGAATTTTCCCATTTCGCGCGCGTAATTGCTAAGATAGTAGGGATATAGCTGGCAGGCCGTGGCAGGCAGTGTTGGACGATCATTTGGGCCGGGCACTAGGGGCCAGGCAGCCAAATCTGTGCTGGGCATGGCGTGCTCAAAATCAAGCATCGCCGCAATTGATGGGTCCGTACCGATGGCGCTTGTATGGCGAATCCAGGTTGTGTCTGGATCCTCTTTGAGAATATCAAGCACCAACTCAAAGGGATGCATCTCCATTGCCTTGGCGATATCTCCAAGGACAGAATCCTGGTAATCTTGGTTTGAACAGCTCAAAATACGAAATTCATTTATCCAATATCTATGGATCGATGTAACGATTCCCCCAATGATCAAGCGCTGTTGACGATCTTCTGCAAACATCAGCTGGCGCAGTTCTGGCATGTTGAGTTTTTCTACCAGACGATCTTTTTCGGATTTGCTGAATGACCTCCCCGGTGTTCCCCTGAAGTCGCGCTCTTTAGGGGCATCTTCCCCTGGTAATTGGAGTTTATCCAACAAACTTATAAGGGAAAATATCATCGGTATTTCACCGCTGACCCCGAAGGGGGTGGCAATGACATCATAACTGACATCGATGCCCCGATTCCGCGCTTCAACGAATATTTCTGCCGTTGCCTGACCGGTACTGTTTTCAAGATCATCTGAATGCGGTTGAAGCAATGGGTAGGCATTCCCCAGGTGGGCAATATGGAGGGGAATATCCGCAGCTTGAGAGATTGCCAACGACTCCATGTAGCCACGGTATACGGATCCGCTGAGTAAATCGACCCAGATATCCTCTCGGGTTGGAGGGGGAGCGTTGGGGACAGGTGGATTGATATGGCGGGTATGAGGAACATAGAGCCCACCGAACTTTTGAGCCAGTTTGCAGCAGGCCACGATTTCCTCAAATGAGGCAAACAGACCAGGTCCTGGGTCAAGCTGTGCAGAAAGGGCGAATGCCCCGTCCTGCATCGATTCTTCGAGTAAGTCCAGCATCTGTTCGAGTTCAGTTGGAGAGGCTGCCCGTTTAAAATCCCCCCCCATAACTGCGTAACGCAGCGTATTATGGCCTACCATGGGGACGAAGTTGAGCGCTGTGCCAGTGCTCTCAACTTTATCTAGATATTCATCGAATGAAATCCAGGCCCATTCGTCAAACTCCGCCAGGTCGCCCTGGCTCAGGAATGCTTTGCGATTTTCGTCGATTTCTGGCATGGGTGCCAATGAGCCGCCGCAATTCCCACCGATAAATGTTGTGATCCCCTGCATGACTAAATTTTCTGCACGCGGATGCTTTAAGATGGTAAGATCGGCATGCGAGTGAGGATCGATAAACCCCGGCGTGGCAACCAATCCATCTCCATCGATAACGATAGCGGCTGTGTCAGGATTTTGACCAATAGCTCCAATGCGGTCATTGTGGATGGCGATATCGCCTTTGAAACGGGCTTGGCCAGTCCCATCGACGATCTGGGCATTTTTGATCAGGAGATCATAATTTGAGGGCAAAGGGATTTTCCTCCATTTGAAGGATGTAGGACGAAGTAAGCTGGTTGCAATATGTCAATGAAACCATTATAATATTAATGCATCAGAACGATATATCGTCACGATATATATTAAATTAATGATACAACTTTTTGCATTAGTTGTCAATTCTGGGAGAAATAGCTATTGAATTAATATCTAGAAAAGATAGAAGTTGTTGAAAAGCGAATTCGATAGCAGGATAAGGAGATTCATAAAATGTCTACCAGCCATGTCATGCTCGCATTATTGAGCGTCAAGCCGATGACGGGATATGAGTTATCACAAAATATGGAACGGTCCCTAAATTCCCTTTGGGCAGCCACACCGAGTCAAATTTACCCTACGCTACACAAGTTAGAAGAAAAGAAATTTGTTACTTGTGAAGAGAATATTCGTGGCAAGCGCATGAAGCGTTTCATATACACGCTGACAGAAAAAGGGGAAGAGGAACTCAATAAATGGCTGTTACAGCCGATCCAATATATTCCGTTTCGAGACCCATTTAAACTCTGGGCCTCCTATCTCGATGAATGTCCGCCGGATATCGTATTCAAAAACATCGATGAGCATATTCGTTTGAATACAATTCGGGCAGAGACATTAGAACAAATTGGCAACAGCATTGTAAAGGGTGAACACGCCTTGATTAAGGTTCGTGCAGATCGGGTTCCAGAGAGGGTTGAGGCCATAAAGGCTGTCCGTTCGATGGTATTCTTCGAACTTGCTAAGCAGGCTCGTTTTGAAGTAGAGAGCGCCATCCGTATTAGAGCTTTTGCCGAGGAGATGTTCGCAGATTAGAACTGACTTTGTTATAGTGTGCGATTTCAGAAGCATGGGGAGTTGCATTTCCATCTGTGCGTAGTCTTGGGCATGGAATTTGACAAGATTTTCAACTTGCTATATAATTAAATCGTAACGATATATCTTTACGATATATCTAATGTTTGAACCTTCAGCTTATGCTTATCTTACCAAAATAAGATGGGCTTGTGATTCTTTTCCACTCCTACTAGGGAATAAATTATGAAAGAATCTCAAAAGATATGTAGGGGGATTAGTACATCAACTCGATTCACAACGTCTCAAGTGGAGGTATTTGAGCGCCAAATTTCGAAATTGTTCAAGTATTCCCATGGATTTCTGGAGAATAAATGAATAAGAAACTAGAAATGCTTCACCAGACCCTATACGAAGCGGAAGTCATCAATCAAGCTGCTGCGGTTTTGATGTGGGATCAAGTTACCAACATGCCACCAGAAGGGATAGTGGCTCGCGGAGAACAGCTTGCATTATTGCGCCGGTTGGCGTCAGAGCGCATGTCGGATCCTCAGATCGGGCACTTGCTCGATGTTCTCGCGTCTTACGAAGATGATCTACCGTACGATCACGTGCACGCGGCGACGATCCGCGTAGCTCGCCGCAATTTTGACCGCGAAAGTCGATTGCCTAAGGATTTCTGGGGAAGGGTGGAACAATTGTCTTCCCGATCGATTCAAGAGTGGTTCAAAGCCAGAGATAACAATGATTTTGAATCTGTGCGGCCAAATTTGGAAAAGATGGTCGAATTGAGTCGTGAATTTGGTGAGAGCTTTCCAGGATACGAACATATTGCAGATCCAATCCTTAGCCGCCATGATTATGGGATGACTGCCGCCAAATTGCGCTCACTTTTCTCAGAGCTCCGAGGGGGATTGCAGCCTCTCATTGATACGATTACGGAGCAACCCATACCAGATGAGAGTTTCCTACATCAATTTTTCCCACGAGAGGACCAGATTTCATTTATCAAAGAAGTGATCTCAGATTTTGGATTTGATTTCAAGCGAGGTCGCTACGATGCTGCGCAACCGCGCATGATCCGCGTGGCGCACAACGATGTGCGCATTCTGGGTATTCTCGATGAAAACTTTTTGCTCCCGGCTCTTTTCAGCACAACACATGAAGCTGGACATGCATTCTATGAACTGGGCATTAACCAAGAATATGAGAAAACGTCCCTGGGACGCGGCACTTCTGATGGGATGCATGAAGGCCAGTCTTTGCTGTGGGAAACAAAAGTTGCAAAGAGCAGACCGTTTTGGGAGCATTATTACCCCAAACTACAGAATAAATTCCCCGATCAATTAGGCGAAATCTCGCTGGAAAAATTCTATAAGGCAATCAACAAGGTCGAGCGAACCACACGTCGTTTGGGGGCCGATGAAATCACTTATAACTTGCATGTCATGATTCGAGTCGAATTGGGGCAAGAGATGCTTGATGGCAGTCTGGAAGTGAAGGATCTACCCCAAGTCTGGCATGATCGATATGATGAGTACATTGGTGTTGTATCACCTGATAATTCTGGTGGGGCGCTGCAGGATATCCATTGGTATGCACAACCCATAGGTGGTTGTTTCCAAAGCTATATATTGGGTATGATTAACAGTTCAATCATGATGGAAGCCGCTACAACAGCTCACCCAGAAATCGAAGAGCAGATGGGACGCGGGGAATTTGATACCTTACATTCCTGGTTGAAAGAAAACGTATACCAGCATGGCAGCAGATACACTGCCTCGGAATTGGTAGAAAGGGTCACAGGTGGACCCATAACTGCAATGCCGCTTATTGAATATTTGCAGAATAAGTATGAAGATATTTATTCATTGTGAATAGTCAAATATTCGTTATCAAAGGATTCAATGAATGACTAACAGAGATAATTTTTTTCAGAGACCGCAATTCAAGTTGCTTTCAGATGAGCAGTTAGAAGCCATTCACTGTGCTGCATTGGAAATATTGCGCCGAACCGGTGTTTCTGTGTTAGAGCCGCAGGCGTTGAGCTTGTTGAAAAAGGCTGGTGCAGATGTCGATGGAGATCGAGTAAGAATTCAACCTCATCTGGCTGAATGGGCGATCCGAACTGCGCCCTCTCGCGTGGTTTTATGTGACAGCAGGGATGGCAGTCCGAGGATGTATCTGGAAGAGAAGAACGCATATTATGGAACGGGTTCTGATACGATCGCAGTCATCGATTATGAAACTGGAGAACGCAGAGAGCCAGTAATGAAGGATATCGCTCAAGCTGCACAACTTTGTGATGCCTTGTCCAATATTGACTTCGTCATGTCGATGGGCATAGCTTCAGATGTTCCTGGAGAAATTTCAGACTTACACCATTTTCTGGCTATGGTATCGAATACTTCCAAGCCATTGATCGTCACAGCTTGGAACCAGGAAAATATGGAAGATATCATTGCAATGGCTGGAGTTGTTGCCGGTGGGGAGGATGAGCTCAGACGAAATCCGTTCATCATTATGTATTCAGAGCCAATTTCTCCGTTGCAATTGGCTCTCGAACCGACGCAAAAAGTGGTTTACATGGCTAGCAAGGGTTTGCCGGTAATTTGTGGCACTGGTAAGGTCGGTGGTGCTACTTGCCCGGTTACGCTGGCAGGTGCCTTGGCCCAAGGCGCGGCTGAATCCATTGCAGCGATTCTGATCGCTCAATTAGTTCGTGAAGGTGCACCGGTTATCTTTGGCGGTGAGCGCCTTCACATGGATATGTCTACGACTATGGCTTCTTATGGCGCACCTGAATTTATGATGTCAGTGGCAGGTAATGCTGAGTTGGCTACTTATTATCGACTGCCATCCTGGAGCTACGCAGGCTGCTCAGATGCCAAGACATTCGATCAACAGGCGGCTGCAGAAGGCTCCTTGATGTCATTCCTGGCTGCTTTAAGTGGAGGCAATCTCAACCATGACGTTGGTTATCTGGACGCGGGATTGACGAGTTCGTTAGAGGCAATTGTCTCCGCCGATGAAGTGATCGGCATGGTACGCCGCATGATGAGAGGCATACCTGTTACACCTGAAACATTAGCGTTCGATGTGATTGATACAGTCGGCCCTGGAGGCGAGTTTCTCACCCAGTCCCACACTTTTGAACATTTTAAGGAAGATTGGTTCCCAACAATCACAGATCGCCAAAGCTATGACGGTTGGAAGAAGCAAGGAGAAATGACATTGGGTGATCGGGCAAATGCGCGCGTCCGAGAAATTCTCGCTTCCCATATCCCTGACGAACTTCCGGATGCTGTAACCAAAAAACTGATGGCAATAATTCAGGATGCAGAGATACGACAAAAAACTGGATGATCGGATCCTGATGATCGTGTTAACCAGTAATTAACGAGGCAGCATATGAAGAACGGACCGATATTGGATATCAGAGATCTGACTGTGCGCTTCAACACCCCCGATGGGATCGTCAAGGCAGTCAATGGTGTTTCCTATCAACTGGACGATGGCGGGACTTTGGGCGTAGTTGGAGAAAGTGGTTGCGGCAAAAGTGTGCATGCCCGGGCTCTCATGCGATTGATCCCTATCCCTCCAGGGGAGATCACTCGGGGTGAAGTGTTTTTCGAAGGCAGAGATATTCTCTCACTTCCACAGGATGAGATATTTCGTATTCGGGGTGCAGAGATCGCTATGGTGTTTCAAGATCCAATGACTTTCTTGAATCCAGTATTGACTATTGGGTTTCAAATCGTCGAAGTGCTTATGCACTACAATGAAATTTCTAAGAGAGATGCCTACAGTCAGGCGGTCGAATTATTGGATATGGTGGGGATTCCAGATGCCAAACAGCGAGTACAAGATTTCCCTCACCAATTTTCAGGTGGAATGAGACAACGGGCGATGATCGCAATGGCGTTATCATGCAATCCCAAGTTGCTGATCGCAGATGAGCCGACCACTGCACTCGATGTGACTATCCAGGCTCAGATCATTCGATTAGTGAAAAGATTGCAAGAGAAATTGGGTATGGCTGTGATGTGGATCACTCATGACCTGGGTGTTGCTGCGAGTCTGGTAAAGGTGATCAACGTGATGTACGCCGGTTATTTAGTTGAACGCGGGCGCATGGAAAATATATTCCGGTCACCAGCCCATCCCTATACCCAAGGATTGCTCGGTTCGCTCCCACGCCCCGGCCGACATGTTGGCACCAAATTGAAATCGATCCCAGGTAACCCACCAAATTTGGTTGGATTACCGGCTATTTGCCCCTTTGTGCCGCGTTGCAGTTTTGCAACGGAAGAATGTCGTGAAGGTATGCCTTCTCTGGAATCAATAAATGATGACCACTCTGTTGCATGTTGGCATTGGAAATATTTGGCGGATTGATTTGGTTTATTTTGAAGGGAGTACTTGTGACGCAACCCACACCTTTGGTCGAAGTATGCAATCTTAGAAAATATTTCCCTATCACGCGTGGAATAGTATTCAAGCGAAAAGTCGCCGATGTGAAGGCAGTTGATGGGGTTAGTTTTTCGATATACCCAGGAGAGACCCTGGGGTTAGTTGGTGAAAGCGGCAGCGGCAAAACCACCCTGGGGCGATTGCTTCTTCGATTACAGGATCCCACAGAGGGAAGCATTACCTTTGCAGGACAGGATCTAATCCGCTTGGAGGGCAAAAAATTACGGGAGATCAGGCGTAGAATGCAGATGATATTCCAAGATCCCTATGCTTCGCTGAATCCCCGCATGACAATTGGGTCGATCATAAGCGAACCCTTTGATGCCCATGAGAAGATGAGCCAGAAGGAAAAAAATGAACTTATCGAAGAACTCTTGGGATTAGTTGGAATCCGACCAGGATTGATCAACCGTTACCCACATGAGTTTTCCGGTGGTCAACGACAGCGCATTGGGATTGCGCGTGCATTGGCTCTCAACCCAGATCTAATCGTCTGCGACGAGCCGATCGCTTCTCTTGATGTCTCGATCCAGGCTCAAGTTGTAAATTTATTGAAAGACCTTCAATCCGAGTTCAATCTTACATACATTTTCATCGCCCATGATTTGAGTATGGTGCGGCACGTAAGCAATCGCATGGCCGTGATGTATCTCGGGAAATTTATGGAGTTGGCGGAGACCAATACGATTAACTCCACCCCCCGTCATCCTTATACACAAGCGTTGCTGTCAGCTGTTCCGGTACCCGATCCGGACGGAATTCAAGATATAGAAGAGGAGATCCTAGAGGGGGATATTCCAAGTCCGATAAACCCTCCCGATGGGTGTAACTTCAATACACGTTGCCCTATTGCAACAGAAGTATGTTTTCAAGATGATCCGGAATATAGAGAGATCGAACAGGGACATTTCGTATCTTGCCATATGGTTTGAACGATTTCTGCAATTCAAGTTGGATGGATATGGGCAGCCTATATATTTGGTCTGTATTAATCGACGAATTCGTGATGCATAATCTTGAATGGGAAGGAATTGTAGTATCGGAAAGCAGCAGTCCAGCCTTATTAGAAAAATGACTAGCAGGATTGCTTTTGCACAGGGAGTGATGGTTGCTGTTTTAGCAGTTCTTGCGCTTTATTAGGCTCCGACGTCGGTTTCAGTTGTTCTTGTAGCACCTTCGTTTTTACTCCATCGATGGAGTAGTGTATTCACATAAAAGGTCAGAGAGAAGATGGGGATTCAGAATATAAGGAATATTGTACTGGCTGTCCGAATACTTATAACCCATATAATTTCTATAACCCTGCAAGGAGATAGACAACTTTATAATGCGAGAATTGACTAGCAGATGGGATTCAGAATTTACGATAGCTTATGTCTAATAACTCCATCGATGGAGGATGCCATTGATGCGGTATCATGCAACCAATTACACCGAGCATACATGGTTGCGAGTTTGTCATTTCACAATCTCTAAAAAAGGGCTTTTGACATGACTGGTGTGTGCTTATGTCCAGGGGGGTATAGTGCTTGGCCTGATCAACTGAATGCGTTGGATTTACAACCTCTTTCCGGTGCGATTTGGGTGCAGTTTGCACAGAAAACGTGGAATTTATGGAGATAACAGAAACACATGACCTCCATATATGCGGCTAGTGCCTACTACTGCCACCATATATAGTGGATGGAATCAATAGAACAAGCGTTCTTTGAACTCTTAATCAATTGGTTGAAGGTTCGAGTCCTTCCGGGGTCACAAAAAATAGCCCAGCATCAAAATGCTGGGCTATTTTTTGTGGTCAAACGAAGCTGGAAAAGAAATCTGCGCGTGGCTGGCAAGAATGACGGACGCCTTTCACAATTTTATTGCCAGATTGGTTATAATTGGGCGCACTCTACTAAAACAGGAGATTTCGATCATGGATTTTGCTTTGACCGAAGAGCACCGCATGGTGCAAAAAATGGTGCGTGATTTCGCACAAAAGGAAGTCGCCCCGGTAATTAAGGAATATGACCGGGCTCAGGAAATGGTACCTTTTGTGCTCCCGCGCATGGCTGAATTAGGTATTCTGGGGATTTGCATACCCGTCAAATATGGTGGGCAAGGCATGGATTATGTCTCCCTGGGTCTGGCTTGTGAAGAGTTGGAGGCAGTGGATACCACCCTGCGAGTTATCATGTCGGTTCACACCGGTTTGTGCAGCATGACAATCTTACAATGGGGCACCGAGGAGCAGAGAGAGAAATTTTTAGCCCCCCTGGCCCGCGGCGAGAAGATCGGCGCAGGCGCCTTCACCGAACCCGGTGCAGGGTCAGACTTTGGGGCGATCCAAGCTACCGGCAAGCGCGATGGGGATGATTTCATCTTGAATGGTGAAAAGATGAGGATATCTCTGGCCACTAAGGCTAATTATGCC
>CAYWIC010000127.1:0-15811 GCA_964458115.1 uncultured Anaerolineales bacterium
TTTGTAAGGTGCTAAAAAGTGTCAACTAATTTCTCGATTGAAATGAACCATCCCTTTTATTCACACAATAGGAGAAAATTATGATAAAGACATCTGAGAGAAATCGTTTGATCATGTCAATTATCGCCATTTTAATCGGCCTGCTCATGGTGGCCGTAATCCCATTCATGATCCAGACATCCCTGGATAGAGTGCTATTCCATTTAACTGAACATATTGAGGCTGGAAACCCAGCTTTTTCTAGTGGAATTAAGCTCTTCGACACATTCTATCCGGTCTGGCGAGCGCTTATCTTTGTAGGAGGCACGGCGCTTATTGTAACCTCGCAAGAAATTAGAAAAGGCGAAGAATGGGCCTATCCGTTAGCGATGGCGATGTTTGCGCTTCCTGCCATTGGCGGATTTTTCATGTTCCTGCCCTATGTAAGTTGGGTGCCCGGCTTTCCACTTCCGATGGTCATTTCATTTATCGGCTTATCAGGATATTGGGCTTTCATATTCCTGCGTAAAGCCAATATGATGACCAAGTGGGCGCGTATGGGGGCATTGACATTCATTGGCATGTTGGCTACCCACGCCTTTACCATAGGTGTAGGGGCGCAACGCACAATGTGGACGCGCCCAGGGTATCCATTTTACAAAGATTTCACCTGGTGGCTATTCAATTGGGTGGGTGAAGTAAATTGGGTGGCCGTTATACTGCTGTTCATGTCGATCCCTCTGTTGGCCGTTGGCCGAAAAAAGGGCTGGTGGTTAGCTATTATCGGCACATTTGCCATTTTGATGATAGACGCGCCGACTCAATTCTTCCGCACGAAGACCCTGGATTATCTCTATGGTTCATTGCTAGCCTTGGGCGTTTTATTCTTCACCATGCTACCGTTTTTCAAAAAACATCTGCTTATTGACCAGGAGCCAGAGAATATCGTAGAGTAGACAGATATACCGGGAACCGTGATAAGTTTGTATTATCGCGGTTCCTTCTGGACTTTAATTGGAATGTGAAAGCCCCTCGACCACAAAAATTGACCTATCTTGTCGCCTAGAATACGCCTCACGTTAAGTTGTAATCTCAAAAGGAACAACGTTATGAAAGCACTTAAGAACAACCATAAATTTGGGATCGCCCTTTCAATAGTAGGAATCCTTACTGGATTGCTGATCCTCTTCATCCTCGCCAGCATCTATAACATCAACATCGAAGGGAAGATCGCCGATGGTCGCCCTGACGAAGCAATTACCGTGCAAATTGTTTTTGCCGTACTTGGCTGGTTAGGTGTATCTGCTGGAGCGCTATGGGTTGCCGTACTGTATGGTTTTCTAAACAAAGCCGATTGGGCCTGGTTTTGGGGTACAGCGGCGGCCATAGTCCAGATTCTCTCTGGCTTCTTCCCTATGATCCCTCCATCCAGCATTGGCCTTCCAGCACCAACCATTTGGGTATTTCTAATCGGGTTTGTTTTATGGTTTGGGATGTTATTCATCGGTGGTATCGATTGGAAGATCATCGCCATCGCATTTACCAGCGGCATGGCCTATGTCCTGACCTATATTGATGGCGTCGGCGCGATATCACGCTTCCAAACCGAATCCGAAGGGTTTATAAACGGCATGTATGCCATGTCTCAGATGGTCAATTGGTGGGGTGCCACCGCTTGGGCTATCTTCATCCTGGCGCTGGTAAAACAAAAATCATGGGCCATTCCCGTCGGTGTCTTTGCCGCATCAATGTCCATTTTCGGCGGCTATCCGGTTGGTCTTACGGATGTCATCGCTATAAAGAAAGGTGGGTTTTCGATGTTTCTGGTCGCCCCAGTCATCAGCACTGGATTGTTGATCTATCTCTTGTTACCCGGATCGAAAAATATGCTCACCGCTTGGGTACAAAGTAAACAATGAAACTCAATATAGAATATTTCCCCTATATTATCATTATTGCCTTTGTGTTTTTTGGAATTCTTGGCCTCGCATTAGGTTTTACTCCAGCTCACTAGGGTGTGCTCATGACCACAGTAGAACAGAAAACAACCAAAACTAACGAGATTTCCAAAATTCGCCATTGGATGCAGCTCATTATATTGGTGTTCACCTTTTTGATCGGTCTGCGCCACATGCTACCTGGAGAATCGTCCAAGGGTGGTGCATTCGATGCCTTTTGCCCCTTTGGGGCTATCGAAACGCTCTGGGCGTATCTCACCACAGGGCATACGCTAAAAACTACCAACCTGCTGAACTTTACTGCCTTGCTGGCAGTCTTGGGTGTCTCCCTGGTTGTTGGGCGCGCTTTTTGTGGATGGATGTGTCCCTTGGGAACTTTGCAAGATATGTTCACCGATTGGGCACGCAAACTAAGTGGTGAGAAAAACAGGCCCCGCGGCAAAAAGAGCCTGGCTCGGTTTCCTATTCAGGTACCAGAACAAACCGATCGTTGGTTGCGCTATATGAAATATATGGTGCTGGCCGCAATCCTGGTTGCCAGTACGATGGCCATATATCCCCCTTTGCGGGATATATGCCCGGCGCGGGCCATTTTCGCTTTTCATTGGAACACGCCTCTTCTGGGTCTAGTTTTGATCTTGTTCGTACTGACCTCGATGGTGATCCAGCGGTTCTCTTGCAAATATCTATGTCCCATGGGGGCTGTCCTGGCGATCTTCAACAAAGTATCACCCATCCACATTAGCGCCAATCCAGAGGGTTGTAGCAACTGCGGGCGCTGCGAAGCAGAATGTCCAGTCGATATCCCGGCCATCCCTGAGAATATGCGTTCTGCAGAATGTGTCCGCTGTCTGGAATGTTTAGAAACCTGTGCCCAACCCGATGCGATCGAATTGCGAATTGGGTAAGCCCAGAATTCTCATCTGCACATCCATTCCCTGACGATTTTAGGGAAGGGATTGGAGCAATAAAAACTTAATGAACGAATTTCTAACCCAAAATAAACTTCAACCTAGCCTGAAATCAAAAAATCCATGCGCTAAAGATAACATGGCTGTTATATTATCGAAGGTGCCCTATTTCTCGGAATTAGACACTGATGCCATGCAGCATGTTACCGCGGCCTGTATTCGCCAAACATATGAGGCTGGGGAGATTGTTTTTATAGAAGGTGAACCTTGCATTGGTTTATATGTTGTCGAAAGTGGTTGGTTGAGGGGAGTAAAAATATCATCGATGGGTAGAGAACAAGTAATCCGCTTTGTTGGGCCAGGTGACGCCTTCAATGAAGTAGGCGTTCTTTCAGGTGGAGTGAATGTAGTCATGGTTGAGGCATTAGAGCCTGCGTCTATAATTATCGTTCGAAGGGAAGTATTGTTGAATTTAATCGATCGGTATCCCTCATTGGCAAAATGCATCATTGAAAATCTAGCCAATCGTGTGTTGTATGCGATGAGTTTGGTCACAGATTTATCCCTGCACTCTGTTGAAAGCCGCCTGGCGCGTTTCTTATTGGAACAAGCAGAAGAGAAAGATTTTATTAACCGCAAGAGTTGGGCGACTCAGGCCGCCATTGCAGCACGCATTGGAACTGTCCCTGTGGTTATCAACAGGGCATTCCGGGCCTTTGTTGAAGATGAGTTGATCGAATTAGAGCGAGACCAAATCAAAATACTGAACCAAAACCAATTAAAGAAAATCGCTGACTCGCAAGAATAATAATCGCAATTATGTAATAACTTCCGGATTCTTGAAAATAAGGGCGGAAAATATTATCAAATTTGTGAAATAATAAACTAAAGTTAATGACATGGGCGGATTTGATTGCTATGCTAAGAGATACAATCATTCACTGATTCATCATAAAAGGAGATAAAAATGAAGAAACTTTTCTATGTTCTCTTGGTATTAATCGTCGCCACACTGGCAATCTCTGCTTACAGCTCATTCGAAGCAAATGATCAAGAAGGAGAGACGATCTGGACTCAAGAATATATTGACCAAGTTCCACCCATCATGATGAGAGATCCCTATCTGGAGATGTTTGGGCAAACAGATGGCCCGATTCCCTACACTTATGCAGAAGCTGTAAAACTGTCTGGGCACTCGTGTGGAGCCACCTCTGGGGCCTTTATTATCACCCGTAAAGCCTTGGAAGCGCTTTATCCGGATGGAGAAGTCCCCGTCCGAGGGCAGATCCTTGTGGAGGCTCCGGGTGCCGAAGATGAATGGTTTATCGGCGTTTTTGGGGAGATCATCACATATCTTACCGGTGCAGCGCCCAAAACAGGCTTTATTGGCGCAGAATTTGGCAAAGCTAATGATGTCTTTGTTCGCCAAAATAAAATGACGTACGCTGAAGAAGCTGTCGGTACCGCACCGCCATTGCTGCAGTGGATTTTCACACGCGTCGATACTGGTGAACGTGTCAGCGTCAATTTTAATCTCATGATGGTTCAGCCTCCTACCGGTGAGGAACGCGTCGCCATGGGTAAGAAAATGGCCACTGGTCAGGCAACTGATGAAGAAGCCGCGGATTACATCAAATACTGGAATGATAGAGTCCTCTTCATTTTTGAAAATGCAGACACTCTCGAAGGGCTCTTCACGGTGACAGTTTTGGAGTGAGTCTGAGCGCGAAATAACCCCTTACAATCATTTTCCACGAGCTTCTTGATGGTGCTTCCAACAAGAAGCTCGTTTGATAATCCAACCATAATAGAGCACAAGAGAGATTTGAAATGGGAAAAATTCATGAGAAAAAGCATATCAGCAGGCGTGATTTCTTGAAACTAGGTGGTTTTACAGCGATCACGCTGCCCGCTGTGTTTGAAACCACCCCTTTGGCACACACGCTCTACGAATCCCAAGAAGAATATGGTGGATTTCTAATCCGAAAAAAAACCGGGGGGGCATCAGCTTATCGGATTGATGATTCTGTTTACCAGCGCTTCGACGCTAAAAATAGCGCTCTAGGGCGCAGCATTTGGGATGATGAGGTCATTCAGCAAGTAGACAACCTTCAGAAGACCGACTCCGAGATAATTGCAACCAATGAGCCGGGATATAGGAAAGAAGACTTTGCTCTGCTTAGGGCAAGCTGGATCACTGACAATTTGCTCAATTCCGGTGCTGCGATGCACGGATTGCATAAAAGTTTGTTTCAGGTACATCGGTTAAATTCTGGGACTACCGACTCAGAATTCTATGATGTGCCCTGGGAACGGGACCACCTCACCAAAGAGGGAATCACCCAAAAAGTAAAAAAAGCGGCTAAATTTTTCGGTGCATCGTTGGTGGGAATCGCGGAATTGGATGAACGCTGGATCTACGGTAAATCGTTTGACACTGCCAACCCAGAAGAGAGCGGCGAAATCATCTTCACGGAAGCAGATCAGCTCGAAATTCCTACACCTGAAGAATGCAAGCAAAGCATTCTCACAGAATTGCAGGAAATGAAAGATGATCAGTTAAAAGATTTCCTTATCACCACTTTAGAAGAAATCGATTCTGAAGCATTACCACCTGGCTCTCCCAGTCCATTCCTAGTCGGCACGCTTCCACCCAATCAGGTTGCGCAAATGGTGCCCATGATGATGGATATCATGCCCGAAATCGTCCTGGACGCGATCGCACGCAAACTTGACTTGCCTTTCTGTACCTCCAATATTGACCCAAGCGTATTTACCAGCCCACGTTATTTAGAAGATGGCATTACATTGGGGATACCCAGGACGATGAAATGGGTTATCGCGCTGGCATTCGAATTGGATATCGATGCACTTGCCAGCTCTCCGGGAGCCACAAGCGCAGCCAGTATTGGGAATGGATACTCCCGCATCACTACAACCGTTGGAAACCTGGCAGAATTTATTCGCATGTTAGGTTTCAATGCCATCCCCTGCAGTGACATGACCGGGCTGAGTATTCCGATGGCCATTGACGCCGGTCTGGGTGAATTGGGGCGCAATGGCATGCTCGTCACACCCAAATATGGCCCGCGCGTTCAGTTAGCCAAAGTGATAACGGATATGCCCTTACTCCCTGACCAAGCTATCCATTTCGGTGTTACTGAGTTCTGCCAGATATGCAACCGCTGTGCACAACAATGCCCGGGACAAGCGATTTCATTTGATGCTCCATCTAGCGAGGCTATCGACCTCAGTAACAATCCTGGGGTAGAAAAATGGGCAGTGAACGCAGTTTATTGTCTAACCGCATCATCAGCATTGGGATCATCAATTTGCAGCACTTGCATTCAGGTTTGCCCTTTCAATAAACCCGAGGGTTGGCTACATGATGTCACGCGCCGCCTCATCGAAGCAAAGAATAGCTCTATTGACAAACTCATCCTTAGCGCAGATGAGAATGAAAAGGATGCAACACAGGATGACTTTTGGGAATCGGATAATTTTATTCACATCAAAGATTGAATTTTTAAAAATGCCGTTTATAGGAATCGACGTTTTCGGGCTCTCTAGGAATTGCTTGTGATCCCCCAGAATTAGGGATGAGCGGAGTGCTCCGCACCCCGTTCATCCCTAATTCTGGAAAGTTTCACAGCGATTCCCATAAAGCCCATTTTCGTATTCTGGCAAATGTGACTAAAATCACAGACTCGGGTTATAGAGTATGCAACAATATGATCGTAAGATTGGCGGGGCATGGATTGATTTCCCCGCGTGAAGAATCATTTCTATTCCATATTCTCAAAAGGAGCTTTACCATGACCTGGCTCGACCGCATCATCCTCTTGCTTACCGGCCTTTTGGCCATTTACTTGATTTGGAGATTCTACGGACGTTATTCCAAATCCAAAGCCCTACATGATGTTTACTATCTGCTGGGCTTTATTGTTCTATTAGTCTCTGGCTTACTATTGATCGTCTTGGGTTGGGGCATTCTGGCATCCCCCTTCGTGCTCACCGTCGCGAGCCTGATCCCCCTGGGTATCTCTCTGGGTGTGGCCAACCAGTTCTACCCCTCTTGGAAGAAGGCCTTTGCTTGGTTTGCACTGATCGGTTTTCTAGCCATCGCCGTCACCAGCATCGGCGGTATCGGCATCAAGAAGGTTGCTGTTCCATTATTCCATGGCGTGGCAGGCTTCGTGATCTTCCTGGGTCCTATTTTCGCGCAGAAAAACGGCAAAGCCCCCAAAGGCTTCTTTTGGGTTGGAATTGGCGGTATGCTGATTGGCATCGGTGGGATTGCCCTGGCCTTCCTGACTGCAGGTTCGCAATTGCTTTTCTTTAGCCAGGGTGTTGTGCTCATGATCTTGGCCCCGCTGCTTTTCCTGATGACATTGGCATTTACCTGGGGTTTCATGCAAGATTTGAATTCCTAGAAATTAACGTAGACTAAAAAAGCACTGGTGGCTATGCCGCCAGTGCTTTTTTTCTTTAAGATTACTAAGAAACAAATGTATGGTCTAAGGCGTGCTCACATTTTCTGTCAATCCCCAAGGGTTGTTAGAAAAATGGCATCGCTCGCAAGGCGCTTCCAAAACAATATTGTGAGAAGTATGGACAACAGCTGTTTCTGCTTCTCCAGAAAAAACAACTACATTGGTTCTCCAGATGCCATCATCTTCGCTTGGGCCTACATCTAATCCATCAGCATCGTGACAGGCTTCACAGGAAACTAACTGGTGATCTCCATCATGCCCCGCAATCGGTACATCAGGATCAACCACATCCTCATGACAATCGGTAGCCCCACAAGATGCCACAGTATCGTGGGCATCATGACATTCTGTACACTCATAACCGCTGTGAGCACCTCCCACCATAGAGACCGCATGATCTGGTAGCTCAGCCTGGTTGTGACATTTCTGGCACAATTCCGTTGGAGAGGTTACTTCAGCATATTCCTCGGTCGCAGCAATTTCAAGCCAGGCGTATTCGGGTTGAATGTTATCCTTTTTATCTTTCTCATGACACACGTTGCAGGGAATATCTACCCAATCGCTTTCGGCTATGAAGGGAGGTGGGTCTTCTAATTCAAATTTACACGCAAAACAACTTTCGGGTAGTTCATCCATTGAAGGCTGCCAATTTACTGGCGCGTGACAACGCGCACAAGAATTGTTGTTGCCTTCGACATCCAACACAAAAGCATCAGCATGAGGACTGGATAACCAGGCTGCTTCAATTGATACAGAATCTGGCTCGGTGACTTCTTCCGATGCAGGTGAAGACTGATCTGCTTCATGTTCATCATCTACAACTTGAGAATCTACTTCATTGGAGTCACCCTCAGGCGCGCAAGCCATCCCACCCATCAACAGAATCAACAACATCAAAAATAACGCGATTGTGCTTGTTTGTGATTTCAATGTGTTCATCATGGTCCATAAATAGAGTGGGGTGAGAGACACTCACCCCACTTCTATAAACTTACCTTAGTTTGTCATTCAGATTCTGAAACTCACAATTACAAGAATCTGCTTCGTATAGCTTCTTTGGCTATCCGCCTCCACCCCCGCCCCCACTGTCATCTTCTTCGGGGATCTCACCATCAGCCGTATAAACGGTCAGTTCCCAAGGATTCTCTTCGAAGTGGCAGCGATCACAAGCGACTTCATAGACAACGCTGTGCGAGATAACCGCATCCGTAGAGGGGCCTCCGCGGCCCATGGTGGTTTCTTGAGGAACCCAAATACCGCCCATTTCCTCGTTAGGATGTGGGCCAACATCATATCCAGCTGCATCGTGGCAGGCCATACAGGTAAGAATTTGCATCGCAGCATATTTACCTTTGGCGTGATCGGCAACTTCGATGGTGTGGCAATCCTCGCACGTCTTGATCTCGCCACTATGCGGATCGTGGCAATCTGAGCAGTATGTCGGAGGGGTTACATCACCGAGGAACCCACCGTAGTTAAGGTGGGCGCTGCCCCCAAGGGTGATCTTGTGATCTACACCTGAACCAAAGGCATTACCAGTGGTTGTTACGTGGCACTTCTCACAAAGCTCAGTCGTCGTTTTGACTTCTTGGTATTCCATCGTTACAGGATTTAGCCAGGCATTACCCTCGAGGACAACGCCTTCCTCTGAACGGTGGCAAGTGTCGCATTGGATTCCCACCCATTCTTCCTCTGGGACAAAGGGATTTCCTTCAGCAATTCTCATCTCATCATCCGTTGGAAATTTACATGTCATGCATGAAGGTGGTGGTCCCACAAAGGCGGCCGGATCCCAGTTTTGTGGGGAGTGACAACGGGCACACCAGGTGTTCGGTCCCTTGCCTTCGCCCCAGGTATCCCCGTGAGGACCTTCCTCCAGGGCTGCATAATACGCAGAATATGTGGAATGGTCTGGGGGTGTTGGCGGCTCTTCACCAAATATACCTACTGGTTGTGGTGCTGCCGGCTGAAAGGCACTAAGTGCCATCGTCAGCATTACCAGCACCCCAATTAAAACAAATTTTCGCATCTCATACACTCCTTTCAATGAGTAAAAGCCTGTATCGCGGGGTCACATAATTGGAGCCCCCCGCTCTTCTCTATTGTTCACTATATCACAAATAGTGCAGGGGGTAATTGATACTCGTCAAATTGCAAAAATATTCACGCAAAAGTATATTTGATTGCTATCGATATTCTATTATTCAGGGTCTCCAGGAGTTGCCGTGGGACATTCCCAGAGACCCATTTTCACACAACATTTTTTCCTAACCAACATGATATAATGCTGCCGGAGGCACCTGGAATTTCAAACCAAGTGTAGAAGATGGAAAATTATGCCAATTTGCTCGGGAGGGTCTGGCATTTTCGACATTTAAGACCAAACGACCTACTGACTATTGTTAGATCAGGTCAGCTGAGACGTTTTCATAAAGATGAAATTATCTTTCAAGAGTTAGAGGCCAGTGCTGGGATGTTCGTGCTTTTCTCTGGGTTGGTGCATTTATGCAAGCACAGCCTCGATGGACAGGTACACCTTATCTCGGTTATTGAACCGGTGATTATGTTCAACGAAGTAGCGGTTATTGATGGTGGGGGGAATCCATTTACAGCAATCGCAGTCAAAGATTGCCTCACCTGGAATATAAAATTCGATTCTTTCGAAGCATTAGTCAAACGATACCCAGACCCAATGATTGGCTTGGCAATGTTACGCGTGCTGGCAATGCGCACACGAATGCTGATCGATCGGTGTGAAGATCTTTCATTCAGACCGGTTCTTGCTCGTACAGCGAAACTCATTCTCGAGTTGAGTGATTTTGGTGCCAAACCGATTGATCGAATAAAATACCCCATAAAAGATTTAGCGGCCAACATCGCTACCGTCCCTGAATCGATCAGTCGCTCACTCTCCCAACTGACCGAACAAGAACTAATATCATGCACACGTGATCAAATAATTATTCTCAAGGTTGAAGAACTGTACGAAACAGCTCAAGTGAAACCCGAAGCTATTGGTGATGCCATTTAGTTGGGTGATTTACTTTTTGCAGGTGGGGAAAATTCAAGGCGACAGAAGCGAACATTCTCGATGAATAGCTAAAGCTAAATTCATGGCTCTCGGGAAACGCCGTGAGACTATCCAGATTTAGGGGATCACCCCGGCAAATCCTGGAGAACCAAATTCATTTCTAGAATGTGACATACATCACAGACAAGCCTAGCTGTTCATGAAATAATAGTAGAACAACATAGTAAAAATGTAAGTACTTATGATTGAAGACAAAATGAAAAAGTACTTATGATAAATTGCCTTTTGTCAAAGACCTAGATAATCAAATATGTTATCTTTTGCACAAATGAGCGTTCAGCAATGGTAGCAGGCAAATAATTGGTGCTTGCCTATTCTGAGCATCCGCTACTCTGATTCAGATGCATGATAAAATGGCTGCCCAACTGTTAATACTCCATCATTTTAATCGAGGGCCATTTTTGAATACTGATAAGTTAATCGGCAGATTGCGACGTGTCAGGCACTTTCAGCATTTGCCTTTTTCGGGAATCCGCGAAATTGTACTTTCTGGTAACACTCGTAGATACAAAGTAGGCGAAGCCATCTACAGAGAAGGGGATGACTGCTCTGGGTTGTTTGTCCTAATCAGGGGAGAAGTGCATCTGTACAAATCAGGCCTAAAAGGACAGGAAGCGATCATCTCTGAGATCCACCCAGTGATCATGTTCAACGAAGTCGCTTCGCTGGACGGTGGTCCAAATCCGACGACAGCCATTGCCGCTAAGGATTGTTTCACTTGGCATATCGACCAAAATGCCTTTGGTGATCTGGTCATAAAATACCCTTTGGTTGGCACCAGCTTGCTGCGAGTTTTGGCCCGGCGTAACAGATTGCTGCTCTCTAGTTTTGAAGATCTGTTTAGCCGCTCTGTGATGGCGCGTACTGCCCGAATTCTTCTGCAACTCAGCAGAAACGGGACTCAGCCCATTGACCGCCTCACCCACACCAACCTGGAACTGGCTGCCAGGGCTGCTACTGTCCCCGAAGCCATCAGTCGCACGATCCAAAAATTTGCCGCCGATAATCTGATAGAACGCAACCGCACAGAAATCCAAATCACTGATCCCGACGTGCTAACCACATTGGCGATGATCGAAACAGAGTCGGTGAATTTGTAGGCGATTGGCTCTCAAATTGACAATTGTCATTTACTGGACCACCGTTCTGTGCCACAATTCACAATATATAGGCTAATGAAGGAGTATTTATGCAAGCATTGAAAGAACGTTGGAATTACCTCTTTACCTCGACGAAAGGTTTAGCCCTAGTGGCCATCGCCATGATCTCGCTGGTTACGGCCATCTGGGGCATGCTTTCCGGTCCAATGGTCGAATGGGGGGTTAGAGATGTTGTGGTGAACACGCTAGGCATGAAAATGATCCAGGCAGAGCGCGAAGGCCGCATCATCATGCTTTATCACACCATCGCCATGACGGTAGTCGCCATTGAAGTGTATTTCATCAACGCCATGCTGCCGATGAAAAAACACCAGCAAACCACCATCAATGCAACTATTACTGTGGGATATCTTACAGCGATGATCTTCGGGTTGCTATTTGGCTATTTTGGGCACAATTTTGTCTACCATGGCTTGTTCCTGGTGGGTCAATCGCTGGTATTTTTTGGCGGCATCTTGTTTGCAGCAGCACTTTGGCCATGGAAAAAAGAGTACCTTCTACCACCTGATTCTCCCAAGGCAAAGACCAAAAAGGGCGTTGATCTAGAAAGAGTCGCCTTTTTCGTCATGGCCGTGTCCACATTGGTCTCGGCCTCATTCGGCGCCGTAACCGGCTCCTACTGGGGCAACGGTCATGAAACCTTCCTGGCCGAAGATCTGATCCGCGTGCCCCACAAAACAGCGCTGCAAAAGGCCATCATAGGCCACCTGCACATCATGCTGACCCTGATCGCAGTAGCGTTGACCTTGATCGTGGGCAACTGGATGAAATTCAAAGGCATTTACCACAAGATTGCCATGCCCATGATGATCATCGGCACCATTATTATCACTGCTGGAGCCTTATCCGTGGTATGGCTACCCTGGGCGCATACCACCATCTACGTCGGATCGGTGTTGGTGATGCTGGCAGCGCTGATGTATGTGATCTATTCATGGGACCTGCTCATCAAAGAAGGCACTGCCGATATTGAGAAACCCAACTTCTTCCAGAAGATGGGCGCATTACTGCGTGATCCCCTCAAGTTTGGTCCTGGCTGGCAGATGGTCTTCATGAACTTTACGGTGAGCGGGGTCGGCATTTTCATGGCTGTCAAGCTCGATGAGATTTTCCGAGTTTGGCCCCACCGAGATGAGCGCATCACTCTCACCGGTCACTGGCACATCCTTTCTGGCATCATTGCCACGATCATTCTGTTCTATTACATGGATATCGCTGGGGTGAAAGGAAAAGCCCGTAAATGGCTTGGCTGGATCATCATTCTAATGTCGGACCTGGCCTTCGGTGCAGTGACCGTCTTCTCAATGAAGCGTCTCTTCGTCACCGAGATCGACCAACAAAACGTTGTCAATTGGACCATGTTGCTAACGGATATCGGACTGGCTGCTGTGCTGGTTGCCCTGGCGGTATTCATGCTGTGGCGCTTGTACGATCTGTTCCTGTCCAAAGGCCGCTGGGCAAGCGAACTCAGTGTCGAAAGCAAGCTCAAGAATGAAGCCGAAATCGCCGAGAGCAAACAAAAGCTCAAAGAGCTAGAAGCAGCCCTGGAGGAGGTGTCAAAATGAAACGCGCTCTCTTTGCCCTCTTGACACTCATCCTTTTGCTATCCGGTTGCGCTCCCGCACCCAGTGTCGGCGCGATCACCCCACCGCATATCGATACCGGCATCGATCCTGATTCTTGGGTAACCATTCCGGCTGGGGAATTCCCTTATGGTCAGCACGACCATATGACTCCCGTAGATGAATACCAGATCATGGTTACCAATGTAACCAACGAACAATATGCCAACTTCATCAATGAAGCCCTGGCCAGTGGTGATATACGCCTGGGTGAAGTCAAGGTTGAAGCTGGTGAAAGCGTGTGGATGGCCGAAGGTGTGGCTGGATACTATCCTGGTGATGAGTTCCACGGCTACAAACACGAAGAAGAAATCAAGGCCGGCGATAAGCTTTTCATGCCCCTGGATGAAGACGGTCTGCGCCTGACATCTGAAGGCGAAACCTTCGCATCGATTCCGGCCTATGCTAACCACCCAGTAACGATGGTATCCTGGTTTGGTGCGAATGCCTATTGCGAATATTATGGCTGGCGCTTACCGTCGGAAATCGAGTGGGAAAAAGCCGCTCGCGGCACCGAAATTGGCGAAGATGGCTATGCACTACCCTTCCCCTGGGGCACAGAGATCGAAGCCAATAATGCCAACTTCTATTCATCCTTCGATCTGTTCGAGAAAATGTTTGGCAAACTGGGCAACACAACCCCGGTCGGCTTCTACAACGGCGAAACCTACGACGGATACGAAACTCATGATTCAGCCAGCCCCTTTGGTCTGTATGATATGGCCGGCAATGTCTGGCAGTGGACTAGTGATGTGTACGAAGATCAGCACTATCGTTACTTGCGCGGCGGCAGTTTTTACAGCTATGAAGTTGACTTGCGCGTCTGGAAGAATAACAGCGCCAGCCCCACATACTACAGTGCGGCAGCTGGTTTCCGCTGTGCGCAGGATTAGTATAAACGAGGTACAGGGTATTTGGTATTAGGTATAATGGAGCAATATCCTGACTGCCTGATACCCAATACCTGATACCTGAATTCAAACCAATTATGCCACCTTCGCACTCCGCACTCCGCACGTTGAAAGACAAATACTGGCCCCTCATCAAAAGCCTGCAAACATTCTTGCTGTTACTCACGGGTCTGGCGGGGTATATGAGCGCCCGCTGCCCAGTGTTCAACCTGGGTACAGTGTTGGGCGTGGCCGGAAGCCTGTTTCTGACCATCAGCGGCTCGACCGTACTCAATATGTGGTATGACCGCGATATCGATGCCCGCATGAACCGTACTTGCTGGCGCCCCTTACCGGCTGGGATCATTACGCCTCAAGAAGCATTGCGGTTCGGCTTGCTAATTTCCCTGCTGGGCATCGCCTGGGCGCTGGCATTGGACGTACTCTACGGCACCATCGTTTTCGCTGGTTTGTTCTTCGATGTGGTCATCTACACCATCTGGCTCAAACGGCGCACCTGCTGGAGCATCGTTTGGGGCGGAATTTCTGGCGGCATGCCCGTGCTAGCGGGACGTGCGCTCGGCTTGGGATATGTCGATTGGATCGGTCTGGCACTGACCTTTGCAATCCTGTTCTGGATCCCCACGCACATCCTGACCTTCTCCATGCGCTATTTCAAAGATTACCAATCTGCTGATGTGCCCACCTTCCCCTCAACCTATGGCTTCCAATTCACGCGCGTGACCATAGCTATCTCCAGCGTGATAGCGGCAGTTGCTATGGTAGCTGCAGCCATCGGCATCGGCATGGATTGGGGATACCTGCGGCTGATCGGCGTGCTCTCCGTGGGTTTGCTTGGCTTAGCCATCGCGATGTCAGTGCGCCCCTCGGAACGAGTCAATTTTGGCCTCTTCAAGTATGCTTCACTCTTCATGCTTGGGGCGATGGTCATGATCGTTTTGGATGTCATCTAACCCGCAAACATTCGACATTACCACAAACAATCGCAATTCATGAAACCACTCGACCGCATCCTGCTACTCATCACGGCTCTGTTGGCTTCTTACCAGGTCGTTGAAGGGATCGCTGGTTTAAGTTCCATGGCGATTGCCTGCTACACCATTGGGTTTGGCGTCATCGTAATCGCCAGCTTGATGACGATCATCTTTGGTTTCGAGGTTCTCGATTCTCCATTTGTAGTTATCGCTTCCACGCTGATTCCACTAAGCCTGGCATTGGGGTTGGTGGCTCAATTTTTTCGCCCAATCCTGATCCCGTATGGAATCTTCACTGTGGTAGGCTTCCTGGCCATTGCAGTTACTCGATTTACAAGGCTTAGAAAGTTAAGGGTTCTGACATTGGCTGTTGTGCACGGCGTGGCAGGCCTGACGATTTTCTTTTTACCCATCGTCTTATCAATCCAGAGCGAAGTCCCCGGTGGATTCGCATGGGTTGGAATCGGCGGCATGTTGATTGGATTAGGCGGATTATTGCTCTCGTTTCTCAAGGCTGGAAAACCACTGCTCTCGAGAGAGCGTATTCTGGCCATATATCCCGGTCTCTTGCTACTGACGACGGCAGCATTTGTAGCCGGGTTTGTATTTGTATAGTTAAGGAAACCTTTAGGGATTTGGAATCCCTAAAGATTTAAGATTTAGGACTTACGCAGTTCAGCGAGAAAATGGCTGGGAATAGGGGGTGGGGGCG
>CAYWIC010000128.1:0-15498 GCA_964458115.1 uncultured Anaerolineales bacterium
CTTTACATTCTCCATCATGTGCATAATCTCTATATGATCCTAAATTGACATATTCTCCAGAGATGTTTATGCGTACAGGTTTTTCACGACTCAACATTTCTCCCGCCATAGGATCTTGACTTGAAACAATTCCCAAACTTGTCATCGAATCTTGTACAACTGTTTCCAATATATTAAAACCTACCTCTGCGAGAATAACTTTTGCTTCTTCTAAATCCTTTCCAACCACAAAGGGTACCGCAACCGCATCTGGTGGAATTGGCGTTGGCGTAACTTCCTTTCTCGATAATATAGTATATGTTGAATATCTGGAAAACTCATCTTGTCCAGCGAGTGTATCTGAGTCGATGATTTGAAAATACCTCGAAGCTCCTCCTGCTACATATTTAAACCAACCATCTTCGATGGGATTATTCGAAAAATCCCAATTACTATATTCAGAATTACCATATATCGTAACATCACCCGAAATTAGACACCCACTTTGTCTCAGTGTAATTGTTACAGTGTAGACGTCTCCATCTGATCTTGTTTCTGCTCCCTCAAAATGTCCAGAAATGTTAACACCTTTACAACCTGAATCAGTTGGCGTCAAAGTTGGGGTGAGAGTTATCGTCGATGTGGCAGTGGGTGTATGCGAGGACGTTATGGTAGGCGTAGGAGTTGATGTTCGCGTAGGAATCGTAGGGGTTGATGAAGGTGTGGGAGTGGCAGTGACCGTTGGAGTTGCTGTGGCTGTTGGAGTGGCAGTACCTGTTGGCTGTGCAAATGCTGTAATCAACGATGATGGCGGCCAAACAACTAATACGCTGATCAGGCCAACTATGACCACCCCCAGCCACAACCAGGCACGGCGCCAAACTGGTTTCGCTGCAGGCATTGCCAATGTTTCTGCAGCTTTGCGCGTATCTTCAATTCGTGCGATGGTCTGAGTAACTGATTTTTGCTCGTCTGGATTAATCTCACGATAAGCTCTCCAAGCAGCGATGGCTTCTTCCCAGCGTTCCAACCCCTCCATCCGTTCAGCCTGTTGCCGCAGTCCTTCCCCCTTGACTTGTTTAACCTGCTCAACTACCTCAGCATATTCATCTGCAATTTGACTTTCTTCTCCTCCCTGATTGACGAATTGCTCGTAGAGGATCTGAGCATCTTCCAAATACTTCAGTAGCATTGCCCGCTGTGCCCAGTTTTGCAGCACATCCAAACGGTTCGCCCTCCCACCTATGAGAATTCTCAAATCATTTATCGTGGCGCGGATATGCTCATTGTCAGGTATACGAGTTAATGCGTGAGCTAGCTCTTCCAACGCTCCTTGCTGATCCTCAGACATCGCCATCACCGCGCGACTGTGATGAAGTGCTGCTTTGCGCTGATTGGCTTCCTCGTGCCTCGGACTGAGATTCAGTATGCGCTGATAGACATATTCTGCTTCTTCTACATATCCCATCGTCAGATGCGAATCGCCCAGCGCCAGATAGGCCTGGCAGTACCCAGCCTCAGCAACAACATGCTCTCCCTGTTGTTCCAATACAGCTTCATACAATGAACCGGCACGACCGTAATCTCCGCGACCCATCTCAGCCGATGCCAGACCAAGCTGCACTTCAATGTTGTTCGGATCAATCTCCAATGCCTGTCCAAAGCTTTCAATCGCCCGCCCATACTCTTGATTGTCAAGATATTCCTGGCCAATCTCCACCCAGCGCCGAACAATGGGATTTTCCTTGATCAACTCCTCACGCACCTGTTCCATGGAGCGGTTTTGTAGTAACCAAAGGCGCATCAAATGAATCACAAAGCGATTGTCCTGTGTCAGAACATCCTTCTCGCGCAGGTTTATCAACGCTTTCTCCAGGCTTTGGTTTGTGAAGCGCACCCCCTGCTGGTGCAAGTGTTTCCCCAGTGTCTCAGCATCCGTCCTGTGATCGAAGAGCGCTAGGCTAGCCAATACCCACTTCTCCAGCTCATTGGCATCATCCCAAACGAACTTCAGATTGACTGTCCCCCGCTCGATGACCGTTTCCAGGATACCCAACACATCATGCAAATCAACGTTCCAATCATCTTTCTTCTGGCAGGCTGAAAACAATTCATGGCATACTAACTGAATGAAATATGGATGACCGGAGGTAACCTCAATAATCCGATCTACTGCCGATGACGCATACGTCATCACTCCCTTCACTGGTTCCACAATCAGCTCGCAGGCATCTTCGATTTCAAGGAAACTTATCTTCTGATACAGCGCTTGCTTGAAGAACCCCGTGTAGGCTGCTTTCATGTGTTCTAATTTCCGCCCAGAAGATCCGACCGAGAAAATGAATCCGATCTTGTCATGCTCCATCAAACGCCGCAGGATTGCCAAAAACGGCAGCACCAGTTCTTCTTGGCTGGCAACATTTTGCAGCACATCGAACTCATCAAACGCCAGCAATAATCTATTTTCCCCTAGCCCTTGTTCTGCATTGGGAATGAAGACCTGTTCGAAGTAATCTGGATCCCCCACAAATGCTTCACGATCCGGTTCAGCTAACTCAATCCCTTGCTCTCGCAATGCCCTAAATATCTCACGCCCCAACCATCCTAACAAACGTCCCAAGCTGGTTGATATCCGCCCCTGAAGATCGATGAAAACAAAAATGTATTCTTCCGGCAACCGCTTTGGCAAGTGCTTCAGCACTGACGTCTTGCCCACTCGCCGCTGTCCATGCATTACCAAGATATGATCGACTTCACTGCCAGCGAGCTCGTGCTCGATCCATGTGAATACCCCCTCGCGGCCAAAGAACATCCTCTCCTCAACTACCGGCGCTCCTGCTATGTATGGATTCTTAAATTCAACCATGGTTATTTCATTTCTCTAATATCATCATCCAGCGTGTCTAAAATTGACAAAATCTGCAATATCAAAGAACTGGCAAATAACATCCTCCATTAACCTAGAATACCGACGTCGGATTATTCTTAAAACCCGTTAGGGTTGACAAATTATCAAATAGTCTGCTTCGGTAGTAACCACAGGAATTGTCCTTTTTACTTTTACAAATATTCGATAAGTCCCTTCTTGATCAGTGATAAATTCGTTGTATATTGGCCCCGAATTCGCAACCCTCCCCTCAGGCAATTCGCTTCCATCCGGTTTGAATAAATTTACAGAAATAAAACTATTATCAATGTACATATTCATTAATGATGCTTGGCACCAAGTAGAATCTGGTAAATCTACGTAATAATACTCCCAACCCTGAGGTGCTAAATGACTAAAAAACATAATTACAGAATCTGTTGCGACATAGATTATTACTGTCTGGCCTCTCTCAAGAATTGAGTCAGCAAGGGGTTCTTGTCCGATAATCTGGTTCTTTGGGACATCAGGGTTGTACTCGGATTGAATTTCATGTGCAAATCCCACTTTATTTAATTCCACTATTCCTTCGTTAGAGGGTAATCCAACTACATTAGGAACCAGATTATAGCCCTCGGGAAGTGTAGGAGTTGAGGTAATTGTTTGGGTTAGAGTCATTGTGGCAGTGGGTGTATGCGAGGACGTTATGGTAGGGGTATGTGTTGGTGTTAGCGTAGGAACCGTAGGGGTTGATGAAGGTGTGGGAGTGGCAGTGACCGTTGGAGTTGCTGTGGCTGTTGGAGTGGCAGTACCTGTTGGCTGTGCAAATGCTGTAATCAACGATGATGGCGGCCAAACAACTAATACGCTGATCAGGCCAACTATGACCACCCCCAGCCACAACCAGGCACGGCGCCAAACTGGTTTCGCTGCAGGCATTGCCAATGTTTCTGCAGCTTTGCGCGTATCTTCAATTCGTGCGATGGTCTGAGTAACTGATTTTTGCTCGTCTGGATTAATCTCACGATAAGCTCTCCAAGCAGCGATGGCTTCTTCCCAGCGTTCCAACCCCTCCATCCGTTCAGCCTGTTGCCGCAGTCCTTCCCCCTTGACTTGTTTAACCTGCTCAACTACCTCAGCATATTCATCTGCAATTTGACTTTCTTCTCCTCCCTGATTGACGAATTGCTCGTAGAGGATCTGAGCATCTTCCAAATACTTCAGTAGCATTGCCCGCTGTGCCCAGTTTTGCAGCACATCCAAACGGTTCGCCCTCCCACCTATGAGAATTCTCAAATCATTTATCGTGGCGCGGATATGCTCATTGTCAGGTATACGAGTTAATGCGTGAGCTAGCTCTTCCAACGCTCCTTGCTGATCCTCAGACATCGCCATCACCGCGCGACTGTGATGAAGTGCTGCTTTGCGCTGATTGGCTTCCTCGTGCCTCGGACTGAGATTCAGTATGCGCTGATAGACATATTCTGCTTCTTCTACATATCCCATCGTCAGATGCGAATCGCCCAGCGCCAGATAGGCCTGGCAGTACCCAGCCTCAGCAACAACATGCTCTCCCTGTTGTTCCAATACAGCTTCATACAATGAACCGGCACGACCGTAATCTCCGCGACCCATCTCAGCCGATGCCAGACCAAGCTGCACTTCAATGTTGTTCGGATCAATCTCCAATGCCTGTCCAAAGCTTTCAATCGCCCGCCCATACTCTTGATTGTCAAGATATTCCTGGCCAATCTCCACCCAGCGCCGAACAATGGGATTTTCCTTGATCAACTCCTCACGCACCTGTTCCATGGAGCGGTTTTGTAGTAACCAAAGGCGCATCAAATGAATCACAAAGCGATTGTCCTGTGTCAGAACATCCTTCTCGCGCAGGTTTATCAACGCTTTCTCCAGGCTTTGGTTTGTGAAGCGCACCCCCTGCTGGTGCAAGTGTTTCCCCAGTGTCTCAGCATCCGTCCTGTGATCGAAGAGCGCTAGGCTAGCCAATACCCACTTCTCCAGCTCATTGGCATCATCCCAAACGAACTTCAGATTGACTGTCCCCCGCTCGATGACCGTTTCCAGGATACCCAACACATCATGCAAATCAACGTTCCAATCATCTTTCTTCTGGCAGGCTGAAAACAATTCATGGCATACTAACTGAATGAAATATGGATGACCGGAGGTAACCTCAATAATCCGATCTACTGCCGATGACGCATACGTCATCACTCCCTTCACTGGTTCCACAATCAGCTCGCAGGCATCTTCGATTTCAAGGAAACTTATCTTCTGATACAGCGCTTGCTTGAAGAACCCCGTGTAGGCTGCTTTCATGTGTTCTAATTTCCGCCCAGAAGATCCGACCGAGAAAATGAATCCGATCTTGTCATGCTCCATCAAACGCCGCAGGATTGCCAAAAACGGCAGCACCAGTTCTTCTTGGCTGGCAACATTTTGCAGCACATCGAACTCATCAAACGCCAGCAATAATCTATTTTCCCCTAGCCCTTGTTCTGCATTGGGAATGAAGACCTGTTCGAAGTAATCTGGATCCCCCACAAATGCTTCACGATCCGGTTCAGCTAACTCAATCCCTTGCTCTCGCAATGCCCTAAATATCTCACGCCCCAACCATCCTAACAAACGTCCCAAGCTGGTTGATATCCGCCCCTGAAGATCGATGAAAACAAAAATGTATTCTTCCGGCAACCGCTTTGGCAAGTGCTTCAGCACTGACGTCTTGCCCACTCGCCGCTGTCCATGCATTACCAAGATATGATCGACTTCACTGCCAGCGAGCTCGTGCTCGATCCATGTGAATACCCCCTCGCGGCCAAAGAACATCCTCTCCTCAACTACCGGCGCTCCTGCTATGTATGGATTGATCTTTTCGATCATAGATATTCTTCCACCTAATTAAACCAAAGAGTGTTGGTGAGATGAATTTATCTAGGTTACAAATATCTTCTTATGATTGCTTCTGCGGTCACTTGCGATAGCACTTCAACTGAAAAATCTTTTGCCAGCTTACTTATCGCAAACCAGTATTTTTTCTTGAATTTAGGCAATAATCCCTTCACCATCCCAATTTTCATATCACCTCCCTCCCTCAGCCATTCTTCAACGGTCTCTGGAGATTCTTCTTCGCCCGGAATAGCAAATAGTTCATAACTGACCCACCGTTGGAAGCTATCTGAGAAGATATTGTACTTACTAGATTCTTCGATCAATAAACCTCTTCTGGTCAGGGTATCTACATCTTTTTGGGCGCGAGAGTAGAGCTTGCTTAGATTTTCTATAGTAGATTGTTTCATTTTCTTTCCCTGATTTAGGGCAAAAACTGCCAGTAAAGTGATTTTCTCACTTTCAGATGTATGAGACCAAAAATATTTGAAGTGATCATCTGCTTGTTGGTAAAAGCTATCATTTACCCAGTCTTTCAACTCTTGTTCAATATATCCTTTGGTCTTCCCATTGTATAAAACATTGCCAGCCATTTGAGTAAATAACGGATATCCACCGCCTAAATTCATAACAATTTCTTTTTCCAGATCATTAAATTCATGTTCTAATCCGGCAGTATATTTTTCTAGCATCAATATTGATTCCTGCCTCGAGAACGGTCTTAGAACTACAGTAGAAAAAATATTAAAAAATGGTGACCCTTTGATATCTTCTGAATGGCATAAATCAACAAGTTCTCTCCTGGTTGCAGGAACAAGAGATAAGCTGAAATGAATTGCCAGCGCTCTCAATCCTCCAAAAAAATCTAAGTCGAGGTTAGGATTCAGAGTTACATATTCAAATTCATCCATCAGAAGTATAACGTTTTTCCCTTCATGATTTACCAATTCAAACAAATCTTCCAAATCAAATAGATCAATTTCTTCGCGCTTTAATAGCTGTTTAATTTCCTTTGAGATATCATCTTGTGGCATTAATCTACGCAATTTTCGTAGCACACGTCTCCAGAATTTAAGTGCAGTAATATCCGTTAGCCCTTGAAAATCGATATAAACTAAACAAAATTGATCCTGAGATAAACCTAATGTCTCTGCAATATCTGGGTTGGCGATGTGCTTAAGTAAAGATGTTTTTCCAATTCGTCTTTCCCCCACAATAGACGTGCTTTCGTGAGCGCTAGATAATAACCTACTTGTGATTTGCTGAATTTCTTCCTTGCGACCACAAAATCGATTTGGATCTCGAATCGGATTCCCGTATGTAAATGGATTCTGATTCATTTTTCCTCCTTTCCAAAATTGTTTTTAATATAATATCCAAACCTATATTATTGTAATCTATAAATCTCCTTGCCAGAAATATTGCATTTTAAAATTAAAAACAATTTTCGGTCCCTATTCTTTAAGCAAAACGAAAATCAAAACCGCAATGATAGACAGCTCAACCCACCATCAAGTTTTTGGAATTCGGATACATCTACTGCGATGATCTGGTAGCCCGCATTCTCAATTGTCGCCTGGGCTTTCGGGAATCCCATGGGAACCAACACTTTGTCATTGACCCAAATACAATTTGCTGCGTAACTTTCGTCGGCATCGATTTGCAATATTTTGAATTTTTGGAATTCGGGCTTGTCCAAGAATTCGCCAAAGGCAACCAGGTTGTTCTTCTCCAGGTAGGCCAGGCCCGTCTTTAAATGTAGCATATCTTTCATCCCCACGACTGAACCACTCATACCATTTTTACCCAGAATATCGATGACCTGCTGAGCGCCCTGCTGATTCGTTCGTTCAGAAATACCTATATAAAAATGTGAGCCAACCATCATAATGTCACCCCCCTCGACTGTACCAGGAGCGTGAACTTGCTCAATAATTTCGTAATGCGGCTCTAAAATCGATTGGATCTCTTTCGTCTCCCCAAGACGCGAGGGCGCGCCTGGTCTCATGATGATGGCACAATCAGGTGTTAGCAAGGCGACATCTTCAATGAAGGTGGAATCAGGATGTCCCTCATCCGCAGCAAGAACCTGCACATCCAGTCCACATTCTTTGAGGGCCTGGATGTAGTCTTCATGCTGCTCGATTGCTTTATCATAGTTGGGTTTACCGAGATCTGCGCTGGTCAGGCCGTTGACGATACTTCTGCCAGGAGTTCTTACAATCGCATTCTGGAACATGGTCTTATCCTTTATTGCCATTGATTGATATTACATTGAATCCGTCAATAAGAAATAGATCATCGCTTTCTGTACTTCGTAGAGATATCTCTTCTGTGCATACCCCGCGAAATATGCAGAATTGATCACATCCTGATCGACTTCGTTCTGCGTGTTGAAAGGCGGGCACGGGATGACCCAGGCATTGGGCCTAGCTTTTTCTAGATCTAGATGTGTCAGTCGGAATGCGGGGTCAGCGAAGTCTGCAGGCCAGGCGTCAGTAAGAATAACATCGGCGTCCTTCAAGCCTGCTTCTTTGCGCCGCACAATGTGATCGCCTGCTACTGCCTGCTCGTACTGTTCGGGAAGCACGTGAACGAAATTCAATCCAAGCAGCCTCCCTGCCCTGCTCCAGGAGTTCAAGACATTGGTTGGCGGTCCAAGAATGCAATATTTGAGCTTATTCAATTCGCCTTTCTCCTGGCGAACCGCATACAGATCCGCCAACACTTCGCAAGGATGCGCATCTGAACTCAGTGCATTGATAACAGGCCTCTCACTCGCCTTTGCAAATTCAACCATTCGGGTGTGGTTTCGATCTCGAATAACGTAGATCTCGAACCAATGGTCCAAATACCCCGCCAGATGTTCAACCGACTCACTGGTTTTGAGAAGGTTAGGCAGTTCCACAGGATTGATTCCCAAATCGAACAATGCCTTGACGAACGTCGCCCGAGTGCGCAAACTGTCCCCCTCGAAGGAGTAACAAGCCGCTGGCTGATTTTTCTCTCCCGCAAAATGGCTATGCGCATTATCGGCCAACGTAAAGATTCTCTCAACATGTTCTAATGTCAGGTCGTCAATAGTTATTAGTGATTTACTCATAGGTTCAGCTCAACTTTAGTATCACTTCTGCAACCTCTTCATTGCGAGCGTTCGCAAAGCCCACATCATGACCATCGACTACAAATCCGCATTTCTCCAGCACGCGCAGCGAAGCCAAATTGTCATGAACAGCCCGGGCATACAGCGGTCGCTCTCGTTGTTCACCCAGGAATAATTTCAGCGCTTGCGTGGCAGTCCCCTGCCCCCAAAATTCTTTCCCAATCCAATAGCTAACTTCAAGATCGCCAAACCAGCCATGACTAAGAACGCTGCCTGCCACAACACCATCAAGAAGGATCGTTCGAATCATGATCGACTCATCCGCCATGATCTTGACCCAATGCGCGTCAAAGGCATCCCGGTCAGTTGGATCTTTGGCGGTAAAGGCCGCCATTTGATTGGCTTCGGGGTCAAGTTGGTTCTTGAAAAAAATTTTCAAATCGGCTTCTTCTACGTGCCGCAACTGGATATATTTCATTGTCTCTACCGAATAGTCAAGGTGATCCATACACCAAGGACTGCAATGGCAAATACCACCCAAATCCATCGCAGGGTAGCAGTCATTGGAGGTGGACCAGCTTTTTCTGAAGGATCAAGCGCTACGTAATAGACACGCTCACGTTTATTTATCATATCAGCCGCATCATAATCAATATCCAGCGAGTCGAGCCAATCTTCAAAGTGAGTGTCACCACCTGTGTGGAAGATGTTATCCGCAATCTTAGAGAACTCACTCAGATCTTGCACTCTGCGGGCATTGGCATAAAAATATTGCGAGCCTTGTTGGACTGTAACGCTCGGGTTCGCTGCGATATTTCGATACCAGTCTGTTTTTGGCCCCCACCCCGAACACACATAGACTCGATCACCAAGCTGTATGCTCGAGAGCATGGTGTGCCGCGGCAACTTGCTCTTGCGCCCCCAGGTTGTTAGCAACAGCATTCGATTCCCCTGCAAGCTCGGATGACTCAGGACCGGTCCCAACCCTAGCCGCCACAAACTCAAAGGAGCTTTGAATGCAAAACGGTTCAAAGTCCCCTTCTTGGGGTAAGTCATCGAACCCATCGATTCCTGCTTAAATTCCTCTCGCATATCAGAATCCGGTATCATTGTATCTCATTCTCAACCAAATACAGGCTCCCAATCCTCACCCCAGGCCTCCTTCCAGAACCAGGGCTTGTCGGAGTTCGACTTCAACGAACCGCCGTGCCAGAGATCATATGCCGCATTGGAATATTCAGCAAAATAATCATCAAGGCGTGAACGCAGCACCTGTTCGACCTCGGTGAAATTCACATTTCCAGAAAGGTTGTGTTTCTCACCAGGATCACTCACCAGGTCATAAAGCTCATTCTCGAAGGGATGATCCTTATTGCCATCAAAACGGTTCATATAGAGCCATTCACGAGTGCGAATGGCGCGCACTTCTTCTTGCTCAATGAAGATCGCATCATCCTCATCCCGCATCAAAGGCTTACCCTGCAATAATGGCGCGATGCTCTTCGAGGGAGAGTCTTGAATCTCTGGAACATCCCCTATCCCAGCGTATTCAAGAACCGTGCGGAACAGATCAATCTGACTGACCATCCGATCGGATGTTTGCAAAGGTGGGATGCTGCTGGTGTGCCTCACAAGCAGGGGGATATGATACGAATGGCGGTGGGCATTTGCCGGAAAGGTCGCCTGACCATGTCCCCAATACCCATTATGCCCCAGTGAAAAGCCATGATCGCAGCTGTAGATCACGATTGTGTCTTCGTCTAATCCCTGCTGCTGCAAAGCCTCCAACACGCGCCCGACACCGTCATCGACCATCGACATTTGGGAATAGTAATTTCTCAATGAAGTCAGGTCATTGGGGATGCGCAGATGCGCGGTGTAATCGAAGCTTCCCCCACTCTCGTGGTGCCGCATAAATGAGCGCAGCACAGCCGCTTTACTGAGACCCTCGCGCGGTACGGTTCGCATTTCCACGTCAGCATACATCGATGCAAAGCGATTCTTTGCCTGGCCCCAGATCGATGGCCAGTGTCCGTAGGGCGCGTTATAGGGCAAATACAAGAAAAAGGGCTGCTCAGATTTTGAGTCTTGCGAGCGAATGTAGTCTACGGCTTTCTCGGTGAACAAATCCACTGTGTGTCCGGGGTATTCATACTGCTCACCATTCTCGATGATGGTGTTATTCCAGAAACTCTTGGTATGTCCCAGCGGGAACGTGATCCAATGGTCAAAGCCGTTTTGGGCGTGATCGGGTACACCCAAGTGGTATTTTCCGATCAGCGCGGTTTGATAGCCACGCTCTTTCAGGATTTCTGGCAGGGTCTCGAATTCTGCAATACTGTTCCAGTCTTGCGGCCAGCGGTCCATGACCCGGTCGTCTAGCCAGGTATGCACACCGTGCTGAGAAGGCATTAGCCCAGTGAAGATCGATGCCCGGCAGGGCGAGCACATTGCATTGACGCAGTAGGCGTTATTGAACTGCATGCCTTGCTGGGCCAGACGATCTAAGTTTGGGGTGTAAATCTCATCGTTACCGTAAGCCCCCAGCATATCGGCCGGATGATTGTCGCTCAGGATCAAGAGTATATTTGGATTCTGCTTGGGCATTATTACTCCTTTTGGGTACTCGCTCCACCCCAAACGGGATGTTCGAATCTACCCCTGGGGTGGCAGCAGATCCCAGAGCTAGTTCTATGGTGTAAAGAAGATGAAATCGAGATTTCCGGGTGATTGCCCTAAGGCAGTCAACCGCTCAGCAATTTCTGCGTGGTGCTGCATCCCGTGGATGACAAGGTGCTGCAAAACCTGCCAACACCCCCAACAAAATTCGGCCCCATCCGAGCGCGAAAGTGTCACGTTGGCATTGATTTCAGCCTCAGACAGAGAGTCCAAAAATTCATCCCAGGCCGCTTGCTCGTTCTCGAAGCCGAGTTTCAGCGATTTTAGATCGGGGTACGCCTTGCGGCTGAGCGGCCTCTGCTGAGCCCCCGTGATCAACCCCTCTCGCCACCCGTTATCCGCCCGCAAGATGTGCAGCAGTTTCTCATGGATCGAGCCAGTACTATCGTCGAGCTCAAAATGATAATCTTCCTCGCTGAGCTTAGCTGCGCTCTCGATGAGCTGGTTCGTTGTGTGCCAATGATAAGCGAACAGAGTTTTATAATGGCCCTTACTACTCATTTTCGATCCTTTACGTCCGCAAGTAACTGGCGCCATTGATGTCGATGATCGCGCCGGTAGAAAACTTTGATTCCTCGGCGACCAACCATAAAACAGCGTAGGCCACTTCTTCGGGATAGGCCACTCGACCAAAGGGACTTTGATTGCGAATGCCCTCGCCCTCTGGACCCGATAGTTTGCTGGCTGCCATTTCGGTCTCGACAAATCCCGGCGCAACCACACCGACATAAATCTTGTGCTTAATGAGTTTTTGCGCCAGTGACTGGCTCATGGCATTCAGCCCGGCCTTACTGGCACCGTACGCCGGCATTTCCGGCTCGCCACGGAATGCCCCCCGTGAGGACACATTTACAATCCGGCCCCCTCCTTTGTCCTTCATATGCTGTACTGCCCAATACATAACATTGGCCGGACCGATCAGGTTGATATCCATTATGCGCTGAAAAGCCTGCTGCCACTCTTCGTAATCAACCTCATCGATTGGATGGCGCTGTGAAATTCCGGCATTGTTCACGACGATATCAAGGCTACCAAATTTCTCGACAGCCGCAGCAAACATGGCTTGAATAGCATCCGGCTGGGATACGTCTGCCTGGATCAAAAAGTGTCCCTCTCCCGGCAGGATTCGCAGGGTTTCTTGTGCGGCAGCTGTGTTGCTACGGTAATTGATGGCGATCTGGGCACCGCGCTCAGCGAAGGCTTCAGAACAAGCCTTCCCAATTCCGCGCGATCCGCCTGTGATCAAGACCCGTTTTCCTGAAAAATTCATCGCTCCTCCATGGACTATTCTTGTCATTGCGAGACCCTGCAAGGGTCGCAGCAATCTCCTTCGCCGAGTTTAAGATTACTTCGCTCGCCAAAGGTACATTACCAGAGAATCAGCTAAGTAAATGCCGGAAAGAATTCCAAAATAAATTGTGAGAAAATACCGGCATTTACACAGGTTTTGCGGTGAAACCGGTCAGTAATATTTTAAGCCACAAACCGCAAAACACTTAATACTCAAATTGATACAAAATCCGCCTGAAATCCTCTGGCTTGATATCATACAACAGGTAAACATCCGCAACCACGTCAACCGGCTCAAAGGCATCTCTTAGCCATTTGTAGCGATCTCGCTCCCCCACGATGCCCACAAGGTTATTAGGTGATACCAGAACCCGGCCGGGAACAGGCTGAGAAGGTTCCTCGTTGACATCGGGATTCTCTTTGAGAAATTGATCTCTAAGGTACTCTGCCTGTTGCCAATCCAGATTGGAGTCGACCAGATATTTATAAGCGTCTTTCTTATCCCAAACCAACTCATTGAAATAGGGAATGTAATTAGGATAAGCTCCCAAGACAGAACCAACCATGTACACCAGTGAAATCCCAATGCCAATTTTTCCAGACAACTTTAGCCGACGCCAATCCTTGACCAAACTACCGCAGAAGACATAGAGAAGAGGGAAGAGGACCAAATAGAACCTGATCCCTATTTGGGCGCGAAACATGAAATTGAAGTACCAAAAGAAGAACAGTAATGGCACCAAGAGAAATACTTCGTTGGCGAAAAAATCATATTCCCTAAATCGAAACAGGTATATCACCAAAGCAAACAATACGATCAGTTGGCTGCCAATAGGCATTTTCAGCAGCGAAGCCACAATGTAATACCCTTTGAAGTTTTCGCCCTTTCGAAGTTCACCGAGCATATACAAACGACCGTAGCCAAAACCAGAACGCTCCCTGGCCTGCACCCAATCTAAACCATCCAAAAATGGATAAGGTGTGGGGACACGCAAAAACTCAAAAGATGAGAACCTTTCTTGGATGGTTTGGAACAATTCAGATCGAAACTCATACTCTGCCAGAGGTGTGAACGTTTTATTGAATAAGAAGCCAATGTTGATGATCAAAATGCTAATCAGAAGGAATAACATGGTATACGCTAGCCCAATCCTGATTTTTCGCCATGCCAGGCGATTATCCCGCTCTCGGAAAACTTCCCGCCACACTCGAGCATCCGTGATGAGCACAATCAGAATCAAAAGGGGATAAACATAGGCACTGGTATATTTAGCTAATTGACTCAACCCTAACATTACTGCGCTCAATGTAGCATATTTCCAGTTTCGATTTCGGAGGAATAACCAGAAGGTATAGAGCGTGACCGCGATCATGCCGGCAGCATAGATATCGGTGGTCATCAGGCGCGAATGGGCGATGATATTTGGGTCGAAAATATACAGGGATAAGGTTAAGAATCCCGGCAAAACCCCATAGAGGGCGCGGCTCCATTGAAAGATCAGATAGGCCGCACCGACTGAAAACAGGATGGACATCAACCTCCCTGTTTGTTCTTTTTGCAAATATAGATTAACCTTGCCCTCAGGGAAAAGCGGTGCAATCTTTGCAGGAAATGCATTCATTGCGGAGAATGGCATCTTGCTATCGTCAAAGCGATCTGATTCCAAATTTAGAATATTCATGCCATAACGATAATGTTTTTCCTCATCGGTTGTAAACGTTTTGAAGCGAATACTCCCCAAATTGATCAGAAAAAAAATGAGCAACAAACCAAATAACGCAATTCTAGTTATGTTCTTTTCACCCGTCAGAGTAGTCATAAATGAACTCATTAAAGACTCCAATGGTTTAGAATTTCTCATACCAATCCCAGGAACGTTGATCGGCAGCAATTTTCTTCAAACCGATAATCGGAGGTAGCGCTTTTCTCCACATCCACTCTGGAATTATCCATCTGGAAATGAATCCATGGGGATCGACCCGGAGCACAGCCTCCAATAACTTCCGATAGGTTGTAGTTAGACGCTTCCGAAGATTGCGCCGGGGTGATTGAAAGTCGATTGTGGGGGGCAAGACGATTTTATAGGCTGGGTATTTGTACAAATACCGGATCAGCTTAGCGATCGATGGCCATTTGGCATCATCAAATACGATCATTCCCCCAACTCTGATCAGCCGGTTCAGGTAGAAAAAATCGATCAGCGCATGGTCGAAGGTATGCCATCCATCGATAAAGCCGAAATCAAAGCTCTCGCTCTCCTCCAGCAAGGCCGGTAAAGCCAGTTCGGATGGCTTTTCGATGAGGGCATAACGACTAAAGCCGTGGGCCACCAAATTGCGTATTCCGATACCATCCCAATCACTGGTCTGCTTTGGATCAATAATGGTATGCTCTGAGTGACTTGTCTGAGAGGCTGCGTCACAAATGTAAAGTGAGGAGACCCCCAACGCGCATCCTATTTCGATCGTCTTGTGGTACCCGTTATCGCGAATTATTTTCCAAAGAAATTCACCCTCATGGGCGGAAATCGATGTATTGCGGTAATCGTATTTGGTATTTTCTAACGAAATGAGGCTATCGATGAATCTCGCGTGGCCATGAAGCATATATTTCACCTAAATGAATCCTCCCCGCAGCAAGCTGCGGGGTATCCAGCAGACTATCTTGATT
>CAYWIC010000129.1:0-15198 GCA_964458115.1 uncultured Anaerolineales bacterium
CTATTTTCTAGGTTTTGGGGAGCACTCCCTAAAAGATTTGTCAGTCAATCAGGCAGTTCGGGATAAACTTACAGATGCCTGAAACACACTGCAAATCAAAATAGGGCAGCGGCTTCGCCGCTGCCCTATTTTGATTTGCGAATGATCCTTCTACTCAGGGCAGAAAATCGAAACCGGTGGGTTTCTCCCCATAGACGCCTCTCAGCTCAGGAGGCAGCATTTCTGCAATGGTAAACATTACCCGATCTGTTAGGGCTAATGCTCCCTCATTGGGTTGGGGGTAAATAGGCTCTCCCAATGTCACTATCACTTTGGTGCGCTGAGGAAATTCTTTAAATACACGGTGCGATCCATTCACAGCCATCGGCACGATGGGGCAACCGATATTGATAGCGAAGCGCGCTGCACCGGTCTTCGCAGTGCGAAGGCCGCGGCCTTTGCTGCGTGTGCCCTCAGGGAATAAACCCAGCACTTGCCCATGTTCGAGTACTTTTTCAGCATGACGCTTGGCCCATTCATCCTTCTGGCCCCTGTACACAGGAAAAACACCCCCTGTGCGTAAAATATATTCGATAATCGGATTGCGCAGCAACTCTTCCTTGGCCATGAAGAAGATCGGTCGGTTGATCCCCAACTGCATGGGAAAGATGTCGAAATTAGTCACATGGTTGCAGGCCAGGATTGCCGCTCCCTCGCTGGGCAGATTCTCGGAGCCCAGGGCTTCGATTTTCATAATGAAACTGGAAATAAATTTCAAAAATGCAACGGTGGCAATCCGCGTGCGAGTTTCGTGGAAATAATATCGCTTTTTGTCTCGGGGGTCGAAAGAGAGATTGTTTTCATTCTCCATAGTCGGCTCCTGCTTTATATTCAGCTTGATGCCTCGCAAAGGTCTCCACGATCGTATCATAATGGATTATACTTCAGGGTTGGTGAAGAATAGAACTTAATAGCAGATTTGCTATCAACACAGTAATAAAAGAAAGAGGAATTTTCTATGGAAGCAACCACAATTATCTCTGTTATTGGCCGCCAAATCCTTGATTCGCGCGGCAACCCGACCATAGAGGTCGAAGTACAATTACTCGATGGGAGCTGGGGCCGGGCTGCGGTGCCTTCGGGCGCCTCTACAGGCGTACACGAGGCGTTGGAGTTGCGCGATGGTGATAAGAAGAGCTATCTCGGCAAGGGCGTACTCAAGGCGGTCGAAAATGTCAACGGGCCAATTGCAGACGAATTGGCCGGCTGGGATGCTGTTGAGCAGCGCGCCATAGATCTAACGCTCTTGGCTCTCGATGGAACTCCCAATAAATCGAAATTGGGCGCGAATGCTATTCTCGGAACCAGCCTGGCAGTCGCCAAGGCCGCCGCAAATTCTCTGGGGTTGCCCCTCTATCGCTATATTGGCGGTGTCTACGCCCATATTCTGCCCGTGCCGATGTTGAACATCCTCAATGGGGGCGCTCACACCGGCTGGCAGTCTACCGATGCGCAGGAGTTCATGGTGATGCCTTTTGGAGCAGACTCCTTTTCCGAAGGTTTACGCTGGGGTGCCGAGATCTACCACGCCCTCAAATCCGTGCTTAAAGCGCGCGATTATAAAACCCTGGTTGGTGACGAGGGTGGGTATGCTCCAGCGCTCAAAGCCAATGCCGAGGCAGTCGATGTGATTCTCGAGGCCATCGAGAAAGCTGGATTCAAGGCAGGTGTTGGAGAGCAAGTGGCCATCGCCCTCGACCCGGCTGCTTCTGAATTCTACGAGAGCGATACCGGTTTATACCATCTGCGCACAGAAGGTAAGAAACTGACCAGCGAAGAGATGGTCGCATTCTGGAAAAATTGGGTTGACCAGTACCCGATTGTTTCTATCGAGGATGGTCTGGCCCAGGATGATTGGGAGGGTTGGAAGTTGATGGTTGCTGAACTTGGTGATCGCCTGCAGATTGTGGGGGATGACCTGTTGGTGACCAACCCGGAGCGTGTCCGCAAGGCCATCAAAGAGAAGGCTTCCAATGCTCTGTTGGTCAAGCTCAACCAAATCGGCTCGCTAACTGAAACTATCGAGGCAGTTGAAGCCTGCCAGCGCGCAGGCTGGCGGGCGGTCACCTCCCACCGCTCGGGCGAGACGGAAGACGCCACGATCGCAGATCTGGCTGTAGCCCTGAACATGGGCCAAATCAAGACTGGTGCCCCCGCTCGCTCTGACCGCGTTGCTAAATATAACCAGCTTTTACGCATCGAAGGCGAATTGGGCGAGGATGGCCAATATGCTGGTTGGGATGCCCTGAATATCAAACGCTAAACTTTTAACTCTAACTTCCTTTCGAAGAATGAAAAGAACCGTGTTGCACGATTTTAGCAACACGGTTCTTCTGTATTTTGCTCGATGATGGTTATGCTTCTTCGGGGGTTTCTTCTTCGGACTCTAACTCGGGAAGAGTAGCTGCCAGGGGTTCGAGGGCCTCATCCAAGGTCAGGTCGTCGCGCCGCATCCCCGGGGTAGGGGTCCCGCAAAAGGGGCACAAATTCCAAGGCAATTCCATCAGTTTGCTACAGTGGTGGCAGGTCTTCTTGAGTTTTGTCTGGCAATTGGGGCAGATCTTCCAGCCGTCCTTAGTACGTCGACCGCACCCAGGGCAGACGGGTGTATCTTCAATGGAGCGCAAGAGAGCCTCTTCTTCCAGGGTGTGTTGGTATTCGTCATCCAGAGTGCGGTGGGGGCGTAATATCAAATAGATCACGATCCCTGGCAAGAAGAGTACCGCCACTACCAGCACGGCCAGGATACGCCCCAAGGGGTCACGAGCCCGGGCGCGGATATCGCGATACGTCCACACGATGAGACTTAGCCACAGCGCGGCAATGAATGCGCCACCCCAGGCGGTGAGGAAGAGCATGAAATTGCTGAGGGATGAGGGGTCGAAGGTCATAATCTCACTCCTAAATATGAAACCTATTATAGCCTAATTTTGCCGAATGCTCACTGAGTAAGGCATGGGTCTCTAGTAAACGCAGTGGAAATTAGCATATTTGGGGGAATGGGGCGAGCTCCGCTCGCCCCATTCCCCCAAATGTAGAGTTCACCATGGAAATTCCCAGAGACCCTAAAGCAGTTTACAAACAACAGAATAGTAGTACAGTGATATAATAATGCAATAAATTTGCAACTAAACAAGCTTTCTTAGAAATTTTTCACTAGACGCTCTTATGAGAGAAGATAATGCTACATACCGCATCACCGATCTGATTTCCAGTGAACGCCCGCGTGAGCGCCTGGCCAAACTTGGACCGCAATCTCTTTCTAGCGCTGAGTTGCTTGCGATATTGTTGCAAGTAGGTGTTCCTGGTGAAAACGCCGTTCAAGTCGGACATCGCTTGCTGCAAGTATTCGGGGGATTAGCGGGGTTGCACCGAGCTTCTTACGATGAAATTTGTCAACAGCACGGCATTGGCATTGCCAAAGCAGCCCAGATCAAGTCAGCTATTGAGTTGGGTCGTCGAATGACCCTGGAAGCTCCTGATGAGAGCCCGACTATTAACAGTCCTGCTGACGCAGCTGCCTTGGTGCAATACGAAATGAGCGCCCTGGAACAAGAGCAACTTCGGGTAATGCTTCTAAACACTCGCAACCGGGTGATGGATATCATCGAGGTTTATCAGGGATCGTTGAATTCATCCCAGGTTCGAATAGGGGAGTTGTTCCGGGCCGCAGTCCGCCGAAACGCGGCTGCATTGATTGTTGTCCACAATCACCCGAGCGGTGACTCTACGCCAAGTCCCGATGATATTGCCATGACGCGTGCCATTATCGAGGCTGGAAAACTGCTCGATGTGCAAGTTTTGGATCACATCGTCATTGGCAGCGGCCGCTGGGTATCGCTAAAAGAAAGAAAGTTGGGGTTTGGGTAGAACGCTCAGCCACAGATAAATAGAATAAACTCAAATCTGTATAAAATATTTATGTTCATCCCATTTATCTGTGGTTCTACTTCGTCCTGCGAATTCGAAAACTCGTAAACTCCCCCGTCGCGTCGAGCCATTCCTGTTTTACCCCGGTAGTTGTGTGCCGGCGCGGGCCGCGTTGGATCGCCGCAAGTAATTCTTCCAAATCCCTCTTCGTTCCCTCGGCAACAACTTCCACAGTGCCGTCCCAACGGTTGCGCACCCATCCGGTGACCCCCAATGGCTGAGCGTTATCCAGTACAAAATAACGGAATCCAACACCCTGAACACGACCTTCGACACTGGCATGTAGGCGTATTTGTTTCAGGTCAGACATCTCGCCTCCTAGCTCTAAGCCCTGATTCCCGTTATTCGCTCAACTCAGAACTTTTCCTGCGGTTCTTGATGGTATCGCTAAGATATAAGCCCAAGGTAGGCAAAAGGATCGTGATGAAAACTAACGTCCAGGGCAGCATTGCTTCCATAGATGAACGCAGTGGGCTCTCGTTAAAATTGATCCGCCGCCATTCGAGATCCAGTTCAGCAAGGCTGCTACCGAGAGCGGTCTCAGCCCCACGCTCGCAGTTCAGGCCATTTGCATAGGCTGTGATCAAGCTCTCCATGCCTGGGTTGCCATATTTCCCGAGCAAATACCAGGTGAAAGAAGCCGATTCGGCATAGGCGAGCTGAAAGTTAGCTGCATCGATTGGGAAGCTCTGGCAAAGATCTGCGATTGAGAGCAGAGCATCTAGCTCGTAGGCTTTCTCAAGTAATAAAGGATAATCTGGGTTAGGAAATACTTCAGTGGTAGATGCCAGGCCCTCATTTAGCCAATTGGGTAATTTGTTATAGTCCTCACCGAGTTTCTGGTACAGCATAATGTGAGTCAGTTCGTGAGGCACCTGGCGCTTGATATCTACAGACTGGGCTGGACCAGGGGGGATCGAAACCAAGATTATGCCTAATTCGGGATTTGCCTGCCCCGCGACCCAGCTGGCTGTCTGCCCTGAGATTTGCAGAGTAGATTGCATTTCTTGAGAACTGGCATAGACATAAAATTTTATCTTATTGGGATCTGGTACACCGACCTGGTCCTTGAGCTTCGCGAGTCCCTCGTAAGCCGTATTCAAGATCGTCTGCCCAAATTCCGTGTCACCTTCGTACCAATAGATCTCGAATTCTTCCGTTTGCAGAGATTGCCATGGAAAGCGATTGTCATCATAGTCGAATCTGAATTCCTCACTGGTGATCGTCTCACCAGTTTCAAGCTCAACCTGAAAGGTATAAAAGATATCTGAGAATACGGGGAAAGGATTTTGCGATAAATCGAGTGAATAAACCACCTGATTGGGTGGAGTGAACGATGTTTCTGCGGCCACGGTTTGTGTCTCCCCCTCAGGTTGCAGAAGCACGAAAACATTTCGAATGGGAATATTGGAGTTGATCTCTGTCTTGATGGTCAGATTGCCGCCAAAGGTATACGCGACCCGAGGGTCGTCAAACTTGACTTCAGTCTGACCTCGCGCGGGGTTGCTGATCCCCAAACAGATTCCAATCATCATGAGAGCCGAGAGAAACCGGCGCATCTTACGCTCCTAAAAAGGCTAACAACGGAGTCAATGTCAATGGGCTGAGAATAGTCGTAAGGAAAACTACCGTGGTGACGAAAGCAGGTTTGACATCGAATTCCGTTGCCAATACCGTGGTCAATACGGCCGTTGGCATGGAGGCTTCAATAATACCAGCTTTGTAGGCGAAACCTTGCAACCCAAGAAAACCCGCCGTAGCAATTGCAAGCAGTGGACCACCAATTAAGCGGATCCCGCTGGCAATGCTGATGGTCTTCAAATCCCATGAGCGCTGACTATGCTGAAGTTGCAAACCGAGCAAAACCAGCATTCCGGGAATCGCCGCGTCAGCCAGCAAAGCAACGGGACGTTCCAAGGCTAAGGGTAGTTGCCATTTGAGCGCACTGAAGAGCAGCGCCAATAGTACTGCATAGACCGTCGGGATTTTGATCAGTTGGCGCAGAGATTGTTTCAAGCTCATCGAGCCCATCGAGGCGATTGCCACGCCAACCGTATAGGTAATAATTGCTGCGGTGGCAAAATACAGGCTGGCATGCGCTAAAGCCGTTTCTCCGAAAGCAAACAGGTTTAATGATAGGCCATAATTACCAGCGTTAACGCTGATTGCGCACAGGATGATCGCCACGAAAAGTTTGCGATCGAACTTGAAAAATTTACCAATCAGAAAAGCCAGGACTCCTGTGAGCAACATTTGCAGGGCGGCGAAACTGGCAATACGGAAGATATCTCCGTTGCTCAGTTTGCTGGTAGTCAATAACTCGAAGATCAAGAAAGGGCTGAAGACATAGAAAACCACCCTGGAAAGTGATTTTGGATCGACATCAAGCACTTTACCCAGGGTGTAGCCAATTCCGGCGACTAAGAGTATGGGGAACAGGTTGTTGAGGAAGAGGGGGAATAGTGTGTTCAATGGTGTCTTCGCTTTACTTTTTTGCGACCTCGCCTTCAGATAATAACCACCTGAATACCTGAAATGCGCATTCCCTACTTAGAATAAATCGTCATCGTCTTCATTGAACTCCATCAGCCCAAAAAGTTCCATATCCTCATTGAACATCAAGTTATCGAGGGCGTCCTGAATCAGGACATTCTCTTCATGGTTGGCGGCCGACTGGAGAAGTTTTTCTAATGCTTCTTTGACACCTTCGCCCCCAATCTGCGAAAGAGACCAGGCAGCTGCCAAACGAACATCGTCATCGCTATCATTGAGCAGATCGACAAGTTGTTCCGAAGCATCACGGATTTCTAACTCACCGGCCGCTCTGACGGCTTCGAAGCGCACGGCGGGGATTTGATGATCTAACATACTGATGACTTTGGGATTCCAGCGTTTATCGCAGGTGCGTCCCATGGCAAATAGTGCGCTGACCAGCCAATCGGTCTCATCGCGTTTGAGAGCCTCTTCGATGAGTTTGGGAACTTCCTTGCTGCTGGCGAATCCCAGGGCCTCTAATGCCCTGCGGCGGACCTCAGTGGTATCCCCACCCTTGGTCATGCGCAGCAGACTATCGACCAGTGCTTGGGTGGTTTCTTCGGGCAGGTCTTCGATCTCGCCCAAGTATACGAATTTCCCCAAAGTGGTGGCACAACAGGCGCGCACATTTTCGTCCTCGTCGGTTTCCATCATCAGCATGATCTGAGAGAGCAGATCTTCGGTCTCATAAGTGAATAGAGGACGAATGGCCAGGAACCGTACCTGAGGATCCTCATCGTCGATAGCAATGCGGCAGACGCTTTCGAATGAAAGCAAATAATTATCTTCTGCAAGTTCCTCAATATCCTCAAGAAGTGAGCGCCGGCGCCAAACGGGGATACTCGGCCAGGCTGCCTTTAGGTTGTCCGCTTCCTCGCCTTCCAGGTCAGAAAGCCGAAATAGGAATTGGGGATCCAGAGTCATCTCTGCATCGAGCAGCGCATCGATGACAATCTGGAAGGGAGCGTCGTTCAAGGGGTTCAGCTCTGTCATTAGGGAAATTGTACAGGGTTCGTAAAATCAAGCAGGTTGATGTACAGGAACAGCGCGATCAACGCAGTCATGCTGATCATGTTGATCACATTTTGCCATTCGATGGGGATGCGGCGACGTAGCACAATCTCAGGTAGAGTGAAGATGATGCGTCCGCCATCCAGAGCTGGGATGGGCAACAGGTTGATCACGCCTAAGGAGATAGAGATCGAAGCGAAGAATTGAAGGATGTTCAGGCTTACGGGGGAATCTGTGAGGGGCTCATCACGCTGCTGAACATATTGGTAGGCGTCATAAATCCCCTTATATCCCACTGGTCGGGCTAAATCGGGATCGATGGCGCCGCGAATTATATCTCCTGGGATCATCACCAAAAAGAGAGTATGGTAATACGTCGCCTGTGCACCCAACGGCAGGGCTTCAAAAATGTTGATTGGGTAGGATGCATTGCTCATGATGATCCCGATAGCGCCTTCTCCCTCGGGCGGATTTTCCCTGGGGACTAGGGAAACTTCATATGCGGCCTCATCACGCGTAAAGGCGAGATTGACATCCCGACCTAAATTCTCGTAAATTGTCTCGCTCAGGATTTGCGTGCTATTGACTGTGACTCCCGCAACATTGGTGATAATGTCTCCTTCTTGCAAACCAGCCTCTTCGGCGGGTGATCCAGCGGCAATCCCAACGATCTCAACTTTGGTAAAGTCTGGTGCACCGGTTTGTGTATACATAAAGGCAAAGATCAACACTCCAACCAGTAGATTCATCAGGGGTCCGGCTGAGTAAATGAATAGGCGGGCCCAGGGACTGGCAGTATGCAATCCGCCGGGGGTTTCAGCATCGACCTCGCCTTTTAGGCGCACAAATCCGCCTAGAGGCAGCCAATTTAGCGTGTATTTGGTACCGTTGATTTCGAAGAGGGTCAGCGCCCGTGGGGGATAGCCCAAGCCGAACTCTTCTACATCGACTTTGGATACCCTGGCAGCCAGGAAATGACCGATCTCGTGCAGGATGATCAGCACTGACAGGGCGATAACCAGTTGTAGGATTGAGGATAGGACTGACATTTTTTTACCTTTATTCTATCTCTGGAATTTTCCTTGGTGGGAGGGGAATTGTGGGTGATCCAACAATTTGACCCCCACCAATAATTTCAGAGACCTATCGAAAATTTATGGATAGATTATAACTTGACTTATGAGGGGCTGGTAGGTATGTGGAACGATCTAACGGGTTTCTAATAACTATTCAATCAGTTGCGCTGGACCGCCTGGTCCTGAAAACATTACTTCCTTTACTCCAGGAATCTCCTCTAGTAGCTTTTGAACTTGATCCCGGTATCCGTTTTTACAGATCACATGCACATTGGGACCGGCGTCGATGGTATAGCAGATCGGGATTCCATTATTGCGCCATTTTCTTACCGCTTGCATAATCGCCAGAGTAGCGGGCTGCCAGTAGATCAACGACGGGTTGGATGTCATCATCACAGCGTGCATCATATTGGAATCATGTTCGGTGATTTCCGCGAACTCAGCAAAATCCTTTCTCAGGATGGCCTCACGGCAGCGATCTAAGTGGGTTGACACCTGCGCGATGCGTGTAGTCTGCAAAGGGCTGGTTTTGGCAATTGCGTGGCCCTCAACGGATCCCGTAGCTTTGTGTTCCTGGCTGACAATTGCTACACAATCGACCAGGTCCCAATGCTCTACGGGCGTGATGGAAAAGGCATACGAATCTTCATCGCTACTCCCTACCTGCCACTCGACAAATCCCCCCGGTACAGAGCGGCTGGCCGAACCTGAGCCCCGGCGCGCCAAGCGGGAGAGATCTCTTTCGCCAAGCTCCAACCCGGCCGCACGGCTGGCTGCCAGACTCAATGCGGCGAAGGCCGAAGCTGAGGATGCGACCCCAGTTCCCATGGGGAAGTTATTCATGCTCTCAACTCTGGCGAAGTACTCTTGGTCCGATAATCCGCGAACCACATCTAGAAACTCGTGAACTCTTTGATGCGCCGATCCGGTTTCTGGCGCTTCATTCAATATCAATAAATCTGCTGAAAGGGACTCTTCGAAAGTGACCGTCGTACGCGTGAACAACTCTCCCAGGTTCATGGAGAGAGAGCCATTCGATGGGATGCGTAAATCTTGGTCGCGATTTCCCCAATATTTAATGAAAGCGATGTTTGGATGCGCGATCGCAGTGGCTGTCTGTTTGGTCATTCTGTTTCCTCGGAGAGGAAGTTTACCATGGTTACTATTTTTTTATCTCTTGGTTGGCTTTCTAGGATGCTACGTGAGACTTTCCAGATTTCGAGATGATTATCCTTGAAACCCCGTCAATTATTCTGTGGAATATTAAAATAATTTGACTTTTGGCAAAAAGGGTGTATAATCTATACGTCTAGAATTCTAGACGTATAGATTATACAGGATGAAAACATGGTAACGCAAAACGATGTTGCGAAACGTGCAGGGGTTTCCAATGCTGTGGTTTCTTATGTGGTTAACAATGGCCCCCGTTCAACCTCGGAAGCCACAAGGAATAAAGTACTCAAGGCGATCAAAGAGCTTGGTTATCGAAAAAACAATGTCGCCCGTAGCCTGAAGACGAATTCTTCTAAAGTAATTGGCTTGTTGATCCCAGATAGCTCAAATGCATTTTTTAGTGAGGTGGCTAAAGGGATTGAGGATGAGATATATCAGTGGGGTTATACAGTTATGTTTGGAAATACTGCAGGTGATGATAAACGCCAAGCTAGTTATATCGAAACCTTTATTTCTCAGATGGTTGATGGAGTCATTTTTGTAACCACCCCATTACTTGAAGAACAATTATCGGAAATTAGTGCATTCAGTATCCCTGTGATCGTTATCGATCCCGAATGTAATCTCGATGATGAGACAGTAGAGCACCTAAGTGTAGTTTCTGTTAATGGAGAAGGTGGCGGGTACTTAGCAGGGGAATACCTTCTCCAAAAAGGTCATAAGAATATGGCCATAATTGCAGGTGATCAAAAGGTTCCACCCGCGACCGTGCGCGTTGAGGGTTTTACCGAAGCTCTTCGAGCAGCATCGCTGGAGGCAGAAGTAGTTTGGGCAGGGGATCATCCTTATGATGGCTATTTGGCAGCCAAGGAATTATTGCAATTGCAAAATCCCCCAACTGCAATTTTTGCATGTAATGATTTGCTTGCTTTGGGAGTCCTTCGTGCTGCTGCCGATCTAGAAATCCAAATTCCCGAAAATTTGGCTGTAGTTGGATTTGACGACATCGAAATTGCTAATTTCTTGTGCCCAAGGCTGACCACGATTTGTCAGCCAAAGTATGAAATGGGTCAAATTGCAGCAAAAAATTTGTTGAAAAAGATCGCCAATAGCGACACAGAAAACAGTCAGGGGGCTGATCCTGTCCCATCTGGAGTCACCTTATTGGATACTGAGCTTATCATTCGAGAGTCTGCCTAGTGTTTTAGATATGGATCAATATCATCCTCCTTACATTGTTTCACTAGATTTTGGAACATCTTCTGGGAAATGTCTAATTTTTGATTCGCGGGGCAAAAAAGTACATCAAGTCAACATGCCCTGGCGAGGAAAGATCACAAACGAAGATGATCAATTTCAAACCTCGTTCGATGAGACAAAAGCATGGATGATTATTGCGGGTTGTTGTAAACAGGCGTTAATCGATTCTCGTATCGATTTGAAAGACATTGCCTGTGTAATCCCTACTTCACAAAGACATGGGGCAGTACTTCTTGATGGAAATGGGGAAGGGATTATCGCATTTACCAATGGGGATGAACGAAGCGCCTCTCCCTGGAAGGATATTATTGAAGAAAATTCCGACCAAATTTATCAAGTCACCGGCCGCTGGCCCCAAACAGTTTTTCTGCCGGCTCATCTCTTTTGGTTACGAAAATATGGGTTCCAGAAATATCAGGAAATTTCCCACATCTTAGGAATTCAAGATTGGCTAGTATTCCAATTATCTGGAGAATTCTGCAGCGAGGCAACTATCGCAACGGATCTATTATTATTTGATATTCGATCTGGTGCGTGGAGCAAATCGATTACAAAGCTCTTTGATGTTAGTTTTAGTAGCTTGCCATCAATCATTCCTGCAGGAACCAAAATTGGAATGATAACAAATGCTGCAGCTAGTGTGACAGGGCTGCTCCCGGGAACTCCGGTCTTAAATGGGGCCGCAGATTCACAATTAGCTTCATTAGGGTTGGGGGCACTTGATGAATATGATCTGGTGGCTGCTTTTGGGACATCAATACCACTCCAACTTGTCGTGGGATCTCCAATATTGCATCCTGATGCTATTACATGGACGAACAGGCATATCTTCGAAGACCAATGGGTAATCGAGAGCAACTCTGGAGATTCAGGATTATGTTTGTATCAATTCCATGGAAGCTTCTTACCTACATTCCAAAAATCAATTTGTCCAGAGAGCGATATCGAAGTGCCAAGCTTAATGGAATTGGATATATTAGCATCAAAATTAGAAAGGGATGGAATCAGGTTAACTGCCTCGGTGGGCCCCATTATTTTTAATGGACGGGAATGGGTCCGAGTAGAAGGCATATTGAAAGGGGTAAATCTAATCGGGAATGCAAAGCTTGAAATTCCACAACTTTACCTCGCCATACTCCGGAATATTGGATATGCAATTCGTGGAAACGTCCTTCAGCTTGAAAAATGTATAGAGCGAAAATCTAAGCGAATTTTTATCGGTGGCCCAGCACTGGAAAGCCCCCTATGGCCACAGTTTATCGCGGATATTTTAGAGCGCCCTACCCTAGTTCCAGAAGAAAAAGAGGTGACTCCTCTTGGTTCTGCAGTATTAGCAGCGTGGAGATTGGGGATTCACTCAAGTCTCGAGGATGCAGTTCGGAATATGGTTCATCTAGATGAAGTCAGGCCAGATTCTGATGCTGCCTCATTCCATCAGCGACATTTTCAGGAATGGCTGGAGGTTTATCAATATAGTTTAAGGAGAAGTAATGCCTTTTGATTATAAAGTCCTAGTCCGAGTCGCGAGAAGAAAAGAAACTGCTGATATTGCTATCATCAATGGGCAGATTGTAAATGTATTTTCGGGAGAAATCTATCCAGGGGGAGTAGCGATTGTTGGAGATACGATCGCTGCAGTTGGGGCTGTTGATGATACGATTGGCTCTGAAACGAAAATCTTTGATGCACGGGGAGGTTTTATTGCGCCTGGCTTGATCGATGGGCATGTTCATATCGAAAGTAGTATGCTTAGCGTGACTCGTTTTGCAGAATTAGCGCTTCGACATGGAACGACGAGCGTGATGTCTGATTTGCATGAGGTCGCAATTGTGGGTGGGCTAGATGCAGTCCGAGAGATTCTTGATGAAGCTGAACACTCCCCATTGAAGATTTATTTTGTCATCCCTTCCCATGTCCCATTTTCGCCTGGGTTCGAGACAACTGGGGGAATTGTAGGTCCTGAAGATGTCCGTGAAGCTCTTAGTTTCCCTCGTTGTGTTGGGTTATCTGAGGTTGTCGTTTCTTCGGCATTGGGCGAGGAAGACCGATTATGGAGGGCTATGGATATTGTTCGGTCTGCCGGAAATCTTCTGCATGGTCATGGTCCTTTTACGTATGGTGGAGATCTGGCTGCTTTTGCTGCCTTAGGTATTCATACAGATCACGAGTCATTTACTCTAGAGGACGGGATTGAAAGATTACGCGCGGGTATCCATCTGCAGATTCGGAATGGATCAGCTGCAGAGAGTATTCCAGATATCATACCAGTTCTCACAAGAAATGATCTGAGCGGGCGTAATATAAGTGTGGTTACCGACGATATTCTGGCAGAAGATCTTTTTCAGAGGGGCTACCAGGATGTGAATGTTCGCCTGCTACAAACTCTTGGGGTGGATGCAATCACCGCTATACAAATGGTCACCTTGAATGCTGCTCAAGCCTTCCGAGTGGACCATGAAATTGGAATGATTGCCCCAGGCAGGCAGGCTGACATTGTCATTGTTGACGATTTGAAAAAATTCAACCCCAGATTGGTCATGGCTCGAGGCATCCTAGTTGTTGATGAACACCAGTTAGTATTCGAATTTACAGATCCCGAACCATCGGAAAGCAAAATCAACTCGATCAATATAAAAGCACCCTTAAAAGCAACAGATATTGAACACCTGGCGCGGTGCTCATCCAAATTGGAGAGCGTATCAGTTCATGTATTGGACACTCCACAGGAGATTCCCGTTCCTGAATTAACTATTTTCAATGTGCCAGTGATAAATGGATTTGCACAACCAGATCCAGCGGCGGACATCGCTGCTATGGTTGTGCTCGAGCGGTATCACGCTACGGGTGGTATGGCATTAGCATTTACGAAAGGATTTCGACTGAAAAAGGGTGCAATTGCTTCTTCAGTGGCTCATGACAATCACAATATTATCGGCATCGGTTCTAACTATAAAGATTTGGCGAGCGCGATAAATCGAGTTGCTGAATTAAAGGGGGGGCAAGTAGTGGTGGCTGATGATGAAATCAGGGCAGAAATCGCGCTCCCAATTCTGGGATTGATGTCTCCGGACCCTGTCGAAGATGTTTGCGAAGCCATAAGAAATTTGACGCTAGCTGCTAACGAGATCGGGTGCGAAATGCGTTGGCCACATATGTTTATGTCGTTTATGACGTGTTCTGCGGGACCAGGGTATTCCATAACCGACAAGGGTTTGCTTGATGGATACAAACAGGAATTCCTACCCGTGGTAGTTGAGGATTACTCAAATTAATTGGCTTGAGAGGAGGTGAAATTGGAAAATAATGAATACCTCATTCCTTGATTGTGGATTTGGCCATCTTTGCCAAATTTCACAGTCGAAATCAATGCAATATTTAAAATGAAAAACGTCAAGATGGAGGTTGACATGTCGGAATCAATTTTCAAAAAATATACTACCCGGGATATTCTCATTATTGCCGTCCTAGCTGCGATTGGGGGAGTAGCTAAAATCTTCATTGCGCAAGGTTTTGTCCTCGTCGCCGCCTTTGGTCCATATGGCTCTGCAATCTGGAGCGCGCTCTTCTTCATATGGCCGATCATTGCTGCGTTCATCGTTCGAAAACCTGGTGCGGCTACTATCTCAATGGTGCTAGGTGGCGTAATTGAGCTTCTCGCGGGAAGCCCGATTGGTGTGATTGTGCTGTATTCGAATCTCGTAGAGGGGCTGGCTGCGGATATCGGTTTCCTATTTTGGAAATATCTAAAATATGGCTTTTGGCAGCATGTTGTCGCTGGTCTTCTGCAGCCAATCGGCGGTCTATTCATCACCTACTATTTCTTTGGCTTTGATTACCTCGGAGCCACGCCATTCATCGCGTTTGTCTTAGTGTCTTTGGTGGGAGGTGTGATTGGTGGTCTGATTGCCTACGGCATTGATAAAGCCTTGGAGGCTTCTGGGGTAGTCGTTGAGGAAGCTAAAGTTGTGGAAGTTGATTGAAATATAGAACGAAGTGGCTCCAAGTTAATCAATATTCAACTTGGAGCCATTTTCCAAGCTGAGTTTATTACATTCATGATTGAAATCAAAGAATTTTCGTTTTGGTATCCAGGGGTTGATATCCCAACATTAAGCGATATTTCACTGAGGATCGAGGACGGTGAAACGATATTGATCCTTGGTCCTAGTGGTTG
>CAYWIC010000130.1:0-15139 GCA_964458115.1 uncultured Anaerolineales bacterium
TAGCAATACTGCTGTCGGCGAAAAGTGGGCAACCCCCACTTTTTTCGTGTCTAGAACCTACCACCCATTTGATGGAGAACAAGCATGAAGAACGATTTTGCACTAGCATTTAAGCAAATCTTGGAAGACCGCGGATTACCACAGGAAGTAGTTCTCGCGGCAATCGAGGACGCCATGGTATCCGCCTACCGGCGCGCGGTTCACGCTTCCAATGCCCAACACATTGAAGCCAGGATCGACTCGGAAACAGGTGATGTCTCGATATTCGCAGAAAAAGAGGTCGTCGAAGACATACAAGACGAGCGCACGGAAGTCCTACTCGCCACAGCGAAAGCTGTCGAGGAGAGCGCGGAATTTGGCGATATGGTTGTTGTGGAGAGCACACCAACGGATTTTGGACGTGTCGCTGCGCAAACAGCCCGCCAAGTCATACAACAACGCATCAGAGAGGCAGAACGTGACTCACAGCTTAAATACTACGCTAACCAGGTTGGCGATATTGTCAATGGGGTTGTGCAGGCCATCAACGCCAAGCAGATCACCCTTGGGCTAGACTTAAAAGCAGAAGGTGTGATGCCTCGGCGCCAACAGATCCCGCGCGAGTTTTTCCGTGTTCACGATCGCGTGCGTGCATTGCTGATGGAAGTGCAGGAAACCAATCGTGGTCCCAAGATCATCCTCTCACGCGCACATCCTGATTTCTTGCGGAGATTGCTCGAAAACGAAGTGCCGGAAATCTATCATGGCATGGTTGAAATCCGCTCGATTTCCCGCGAACCCGGGCAACGCTCCAAGGTAGCCGTAGCAGCCCTCCAACCCGGAGTCGATCCTGTTGGGGCTTGCGTGGGTATCCGCGGCGTCCGGATTCAGGCGATTGTGCGCGAGCTCAACGATGAAAAAATCGACGTGATCGAATGGAATCCCGACCCTCAGGGCTATATTGCCAAAGCGCTCAGTCCTGCCCGGGTATTAAATGTATTCCTCGAGGATAACGGCGGCCCCAAAACGGCTACAGTCGTTGTCCCCGAAGATCAACTCAGCTTGGCAATTGGCCGCGATGGGCAGAACGCCCGTTTGACTGCTAAATTGACGGGTTGGCGCATCGATATCAAGAGTCTCATCGAAGCTACCAGCGAAATCCTCTTCAAATTAAAGAACACATCCGAATATGCCGATTTCTTCGAGCAAGAGAAAGACACTATCCCGCATATTGAATCACTGATGAGGAAAAAAGCCGAAGGCCGCCCCATTACGCCTGAGGATTTCCAAGAAATGCAGGCCTTCACTGAACGCGTTGAATTGGGTCGCATCACTTCTGAACGAGATGTCAGGAAAGAGACTAAAGAGCGCGATGCAGCCGCTAGAGAAGGAATTCCCCAAGGCGCGTTCGAATTGCCGCTGGCTACTTTGGGATTACCGACCCGTGTTGAAAATCTTCTGGTCGAACATCTTGAAGTTGAGACGGTTGGTGATATAGCCTTTAGGTTGAATTATGACTTGGAAGAAGTCAGTGGCATCTCGGGCATCGGGCCAAAAGCCATGGAACAAATCGAAAGCTCAATTGAGTTGATGATCTCGTCCCTACCCGAGCCTGAAGAAATCATCGAAGAAGAACCTGCTGCAGAAGTTGAAGTTGCACAGCCCATCACTGATGAAGCCATGGAACCAACTGAAATTCACGAGGTGGCTGCTGAAATTTCAGAACCAGTTGAAACCATTACAGATGAGAAACCCGTAGCTGTGGAAGCTGAAGCTGCTGAAGTCAGCGTAGCAGACGTTGAAGAACCTGCTATGTCTGAACAGCCTGAAAAAGAAGTTGAAGCTCCGGCAGCGGTTGAAGAAGAAATCGTACCCGAAGCAGATGTGGAGGCTCCAGAAGCAGAGTCTGTTCCCGAAGGTGACTCTGAGCCTGTCGAGGAATTACCTGACTCGATGGATGAGATCTTCGAACTCAAACCAGAGATGCTTGATCTCCCTGAGCCTTCGAAAGATGAACAAGCGCTTCTCGAAGATGAAGAAGATAAATCGAAAAAACGCAAGAAATTCGTCGATATCGAGTACGATCCTGATCGGGATGTAACCATTTACCGTAAGAAACACAAAAAAGATTCCAAAGGATGGGATGATTGGGATGATGATAACTGGGATTTCTAAACCCAATCACCCAATCAACCTCATTTGAAGGAAGCTGTGGCAAAAACTCGTAAGAAAAAACATATACCCCAACGCACTTGTGTAGGTTGCCGCACAGTACAATCCAAACGATCACTGACACGGATCGTACGCACAGCCGAAGGAGTCAAAGTCGACCTGACGGGCAAACTCCCTGGGCGGGGCGCCTACCTTCATGATGCGAAATCCTGCTGGGAGAAAGGTCTCCGGAACGCTTTAGCACGGGCGCTAAAAGTCGAGCTCACCCCTGAAGATCGTCAACATTTAGTTGATTTTATGAGCTCCCTCCCAACAGAAAACCAATTATCTGAGTAATGGATCAGATATGCGCCGGGTAGAGTACTCTAACACCCTGCTGGGTAGCGAGCAAAACCTGAGATCATAAAATAAGCTCAGCGTCTCGCCAGCTCATCAGGGTACAACACCAGAATATCAGGAGCGACCATATGAGTGAAATTGGCGAACTAAAGAGCATCGAACTTCCAGTCACGATAACTGTACGTGACCTATCTGATCGATTACATACCAGCCCGATCGAAGTCATCAAGACCTTAATGTCGAACGGGGTAATGGCGAATATCAATCAGGAAGTTGATTTCGATACAGCTGCGATCGTCGCAGCCGAAATGGGATTCGACGCTTCGCTATTGGTGATCGAAGAAGATTCTCTTGACGATGCGGCCGAGATCCCTCTTTGGCGCCAGTGGATCGCAAGGGAAAACCCCAACAATTTAGAAACACGCCCTCCAGTTGTTGGCATCCTTGGTCACGTCGACCACGGAAAAACCACCTTACTGGATGCCATTCGCCAAACAGATGTGGCTGGTGGTGAAGTCGGGGGAATCACTCAGCATATTGGTGCGTATCAGATCGAACATCACAATCGTCTGATCAGCTTTATCGACACCCCAGGTCACGCGGCTTTTACTGCCATGCGTGCTCGTGGGGCACAGGGTGCAGATATCGTGGTTCTAGTGGTCGCTGCGGACGATGGTGTCATGCCCCAGACCCGAGAAGCCATTTCCCACGCCAAAGCCGCCAAAGTTCCCATCGTAGTCGCGCTCAACAAGATCGACCGCCCCAATGCAGCTCCTGACCAGGTCAAGCAGCAATTGGCTGAGGTCGATCTCGTTCCTGATGAATGGGATGGTGACACACTGGTGGTACCCATCTCTGCCAAAGAAAAACAGGGATTGGAAGATCTCTTAGAAGCTATTCTTCTCGTGGCGGATAACAATGAGATCTTAGCCAATCCAGATGGTGTCGTATTCGGCACGGTTATCGAGGCTAGTCACGAGCGCGGTCGCGGAGCTATGGCTACATTCTTAGTCCAAAACGGCACCCTCAAGGTCGGTGATTCTGTCGTCGCCGGCCAGGTTAGCGGCAAGATCAAAGCCATGTTCGACTACAATGGCGAGAAGATCAAACAAGCCCCCCCTTCTTCACCAGTCTCTGTGATGGGATTGGATGATATCCCCGAAGCAGGTGAGATCTTCCGAGTAGCAAAATCAACCAAAGTAGCCAGAGAAATTGTCCAAAAACGCAAACAACTTGTTGCAGATCGAGAAGCTTCAGCGAGCGGTGGAATGACACTGGAGCAATTGTTTGCGCGCGTACAAGCTGGCGATGTACAGGAATTGCGCTTGATAATCAAAGCAGATGTACAAGGCTCTTTAGAACCTATTGTTTCCTCTCTTAGGGAAATGGATGTCGAGGGAATTGGAGTCAATATATTGCATGCCGACACCGGGAATATTGGCGAGAATGACATCATGCTGGCTTCCACGTCTGGGGCTATCGTGATCGGCTTCAACACGCAACCCGACCCCCCTGCCCGCCGATTAGCGGAAAGCGAAGACGTATCCATTCGCTCTTATAATATTATCTATCGGCTAACTGAAGATATCGATAAAGCGCTCAAAGGTTTGCTTGAGCCTGAAAAGCGCGAAGTAACCGTGGGGCGCGCGAATGTCTTAGCTGTCTTTGGTGCTTCTAGGATCGGGAAAGCTGCTGGATGCCGCGTCGTGGACGGTGAAATCCGACGCAACGCTCGAGTAAAAGTCCTTCGAAACGACCAAGAGATCTTCCAAGGAGAAATTGCCTCGCTCAAACGCCACCAGGAAGACGTTCGTGAAGTGCGTGATGGTTTCGAGTGTGGGATTGGCCTGAGAGGCTTCAACGATTTCGAAGAGGGTGATGTTATTGAGTGTTTCACTATTGAAGAGGTCAAGATTATTTAGAAGGAAGTGTTGAATGGTCTCAAAGCTTCGGGCCCAAAAGATCGCAGACCGCATCCATGACGAGCTTTCCACAATCTTGCTCATGGAAGTATCGGATCCCAGATTAGCATCTGTATATCTCACCAAAGTGCGTGTTGATAATGAGCTTTCTTATGCCAATATCTATGTCTCGGCATTAGAAGGTAGCGAAGAGGCAGATATCATTATCGAAGGACTAGAACATGCCAGCGGATTTTTGCGCAGCGAACTCGCCCATAGAATCCAATTGCGACACTTCCCCAGGCTTCGCTTCTTCTGGGATCCAAGTCCAGAACACGCCGACCGTATTGATGAGCTAATCGCTTCGCTAGATGTAGGCGAAGAAGATGATGATGACCAGACTAAGATTGACGAAAATAGATGAACAATAAATCTTTGCACGATGCCAGAGAAGTACTAATAAACGCCCAGAATGTGCTTCTCGTCTCTCATAACCGTCCAGATGGTGATGCCATCGGGTCGCTGCTTGCGATGGGTCTGGCGCTGCAGAATGCGGATAAGAATGTTCAAATGGTGCTTGAAGACGGGGTGCCAAAATCATTCCGGCATCTTTTTGGCAGCGATCAAATCAAGAAGAAACCTCATGGAGAGTTCGACGCAATAGTTGTGCTCGATTGTTCTGATTTGGCACGAACTGGAAATTGTCTCATTGATTACCCAATGCCGGATATTAACATCGATCACCATGTAACAAATTTGGATTTCGCACGTATTAACCTTGTAGACGCGAATGCAGCCGCTACAACCGAAATGTTGACGGCATACCTGCCAGATCTTGGATTGCAGATCACAAAACCCATCGCAGAAGCCCTGCTCACAGGTCTGATCACTGACACCATTGGCTTTCGAACAGCTTCAATGAGATCGGATGTACTGCGCGTTGCTGCTGATTTGATGGATGCGGGTATTGACCTGCCTATGCTCTACCATAAAGCGCTAACATCACGCTCTTTCGAAGCCATTCGCTACTGGGGCTCGGGATTGAGCACCTTGGAACATGAAGATCGAATGGTGTGGGCGACTTTAGATCTGGAAGCTCGAAAATCTGCTGGGTATCCAGGGAGAGATGATGCTGATTTGGTCAATGTGCTTACGTCCATCGACAATGTCGATGTTGCTTTGATCTTCGTTGAGCAAACGAAGGAACGTGTTAAAGTGAGCTGGCGCGCTCGACCCGGTTTTGATGTCTCCCAGGTTGCATCTCAATTTGGGGGTGGTGGTCACAAGCCTGCTGCTGGAGCCACCATTGATGGCAATCTCGAAGATGTAAGAACAGATGTATTAAGTGCTACTCAAAAACTACTTAATGGAAGGTAATATTTTTTCGCAAGGATTTTGAAAGCACAAATTGGAACAAAGAAGGTAAAATTTATGCAACCCACCAAGTCTATACTGGGGAGTTAATTATGGAAGGAAAAATAAGAAACGTTGTATCGGGGGCGCTTGTCATCGACAAGCCGATAGGTCTCACATCTCACGATGTGGTAAAAATTGTCCGTCGAGGGACGAATATCCGCCGTGCTGGTCACACAGGGACTCTTGATCCGCGCGCTTCCGGTGTGCTCGTTGTATTAATTGGCCCAGCCGTTCGGCTGAGTGAATTCATCTCAGCAGATGATAAGCGCTATCAGGCCACGATCAAATTAGGTGCATCTACAGATACTTTTGATTCAGAAGGACGAATTACTCATACAGCACCCTATGACCATATCACGGAAGATCAATTCCAGACCTTGCTCAAAAGCTATGAGGGCAAGACTCTACAAACTCCGCCGGTATACTCGGCTGTGAAAGTGCAGGGTAGACCCGCGCATCGGCGCACGCGCGCAGGTGAAGAGCTTGAGCTTGAACCCCGTGAGGTCGATGTATACTCGCTAGACCTGCTCGAGTGGGCACCCCCTGAGATTGTTCTGGACGTGTATTGTTCATCGGGAACCTATGTGCGCTCACTGGCCAACGACATCGGTGAAGATTTACAAACTGGCGCACACTTGATCGGTTTGCGCCGAACGAAAAGTGGATTTTTCACGCTACGCCATGCCGTTCGTCTGAGGGAATTGCAAGACGCGTTCTTGACCGGTGACTGGTACCGCTATTTGATCCCTGCTGCTGAGTTATTGCCAGATTGGCCTGCGCTTGAGTTAGACAACGAACAGGTCGAAAAAGTTGCCTTCGGGCATCGGCTACCGGCAGGATCGAATCCTGAAATGACCGAAGATGGCTTCACGCGCGCGATCAGCGAACAGGGTGATTTGGTTGCTGTGCTTGGCTTCGATGAAAAGAAGCGTGAATGGCAGCCGAGGAAAGTCTTCTTCCAGACCTAAGAATTCAACTCACTTACGTTAGCCCAATACTCAATGCAACATTTCTGGTCTCTTAACGACGTCCAGTTGGATAATACCTGGCTAACGATCGGCTCATTTGATGGTGTGCATCGTGGCCATCAGAGAGTCGCCCGCGAACTCGTCGCAGGGGCGCATAAAAATGACGCCCCTGCTGTAGTGCTTACTTTCTATCCGCACCCGGCCACAGTGCTGCGCGGCTACGATTATCCTTTCTACTTAACCACTCCAGAGGAGCGGGCCACATTATTAGGGGAATTGGGGATTGATGTCGTCATCACCCACCCCTTTGACGAATCTGTTGCACAAACCTCAGCCCGTGATTTCATGTTCACTTTGCACGAGCACTTGAATATCCGTCATCTGCGTGTAGGATATGATTTTGCTTTAGGCAGGGATCGTGGGGGAACTCCTGAATTCTTGAGAGAGTTAGGGCTTGATTTAGGATACAGCTTGAAGCGCACCGAGCCCCTGATACTGGATGCTGATATCGTTTCATCGAGCCGGATACGGTTCATGCTTGGTGCTGGACAAGTTGACCAGGCTGCCGAGTTGCTTGGCAGAAACTACCACGTTGGAGGCGAAATCGTGGTCGGAGACCGGCGCGGCGCCACTTTGGGTTTCCCAACGGCAAATATGTCCATCTGGTCCGAGCAGGCTATCCCTGCTGCAGGTGTTTACGTCTGTAGGGCTGAGGTGCGCGGTCAAACCTGGGAGGCAGTCACCAACATTGGGGTCAGACCCACCTTCGAGTTCAAACCTGTTCCTCCCCGCGTGGAAGCACATCTCCTGGATTTCGATGAGGATATCTATGGCGAAATGCTGCGACTTGAGTTCTTGCATCGCTTGCGAGGAGAACAACGCTTCTCAGATATCGATGCCCTGGTATCTCAAATCCAGACAGATGTGAACCAGGCCCGCCAGATGCTTGCTCCTTGACAGCATCCATAAAGCCTCGGTATACTGATTGACAACTGAATACTGCACGGGGAGCCCAGTGGTTCTGGGCTGAGAGGAGCGCAACTCAAAGCGCTCGACCCGCTTACCTGATCCGGATAATACCGGCGGAGGGATCGCATAAAACAAGACCAAAACCCTCCCCGAAACCGGCGGAGGGATTTTTTTGTGAGAGTGATCATATTTACCAATGGAGAAATTAATTACCCCCAACGTTTGTTGGACTTAATCGAGGAAGGGGATGTGCTGATCGCGGCGGATGGCGGGGCGCGCCATTGTTTGCGTTTGGGTTTGCTCCCCAAGCTGGTCATTGGTGATTTTGACTCGCTTTCAGAGACCGAGCTGAACAACCTGGAAGAGGCTGGAGCCGAATTACAACGTCACCCGACACATAAAGACGAAACAGACCTGGAATTAGCTTTGCTCGCAGCCAGGGATCAGGGGGCTGAGCGGGTCGTTATCTGCGGGGCGTTAGGCGCCCGCTGGGACATGACACTGGCGAATATCTTGCTTTTGGCTCACCCAGAGTTTTCTTCGCTATCCATTCACATCGTAGACGGTCCCCAAGAGCTTTCGTTACTCCAAGGCGGTCAAACCAGACAGATCGTTGGCGAACCTGGGGATACACTGTCGCTCATGCCTCTATTGGGAGGTGCCAATGGAATCACCACCCAAGGGTTGGAATATCCCCTCGAGAATGGCAGCTTGCGAATCGGAGCCACGCGCGGGGTCAGCAATGTGATGATCTCTCATCTCGCCCAAGTGCAGTTGGACGAAGGCCTGTTATTAGTTGTTTTGAATAAGGATCGTAGACCATAGACAGCATACTATTTTCCATGGCTCTCAAGGAATTGCCGGGGTGATCCCCCAGATTTAGGGGTAAGTGGGGTGCATGGCACCCCACTTACCCCTAAATCTGGATAGTCCCACGGCGTTTCCCAGAGAGCCTTATCCATCCTTCGTTGATCGTTCGATGTCTATGGTAAGCAATAGGAGATTTCCATGAAAACCAAACATACTTTACTGCTCATCTTCGCGGCCATTTTCATTTCTGCTTGTACCCCAAAAGGCCCAGACACCTTCACAGTTATGACCCACGACTCCTTTGCCATATCGGAGGAAGTGCTGTCAACTTTCCAAGAGCAGCACAATATCGAGGTGCAGTTCATCGAGGCAGGGGACACTGGCACAGCCGTCAACAAAGCCGTACTGGCTAAAGATAAGCCCTTAGCGGATGTCTTCTACGGTGTGGATAACACGTTCCTCAGCAGGGCTTTAGAGGAGGGCATCTTCGAAGTGTACGCGTCCCCACTCCTCGAAGATATCCCTGATGAATTCAAACTCGACCCTGAAAACCGCGCCCTGCCGGTAGATTTCGGCGATGTCTGCCTGAACTACGAGGTTGCCTATTTCAAAGATAGCGGCCAGGTCCCACCGGAGTCCCTTGAAGATTTACTCCAGCCCGAGTATGCGGGACTACTAGCGGTCGAGAATCCCGCGACATCGTCACCGGGGTTAGCCTTCCTGTTTGCTACCATTTCTCATTTTGGGGAAGACGGCTATTTAGAATTCTGGCAGGGGCTGGTGGAAAATGATGTCAAGGTAGTAAATGACTGGGAGACTGCTTACTACAGTGAATTCAGTCAATGGGGAGGGACACATCCTATTGTAGTCTCGTACGGTTCCAGCCCGCCATTCGAGGTGATATTCGCAGAGGAGCCCATCGAAGAACCTCCCACCGCCGCAGTCACCGGTCCGGGCAGTTGCTTCCGACAGATCGAATTCGTAGGGATACTGGTTGGCTCTCCCAATCGCGACCTGGCAGAAAAATGGATCGATTTCATGCTTTCCCCCACATTCCAGGAAGATATCCCCCTGCAAATGTATGTCTTTCCAGTCAACACCAAGGCTGAGTTGAATGATACCTTCCAACGCTACCTTGCCATTCCAGACGAACCGGCTTCTCTTTCGCCCGCAGATATTGCCGCGCATCGCGAAGAGTGGATCAACGCCTGGACGGAGGTGGTACTACGATAATGATATTCCGGGAAAAGATGGTGTGACAGGAATGCCGTCACATCCTCTTTTCCCAGTTATGGTGCAATGTTACAAGCTCGCAAGTTTGGCATCTTTTTTTGGTTAGCGCCCCTCGCCTTCTTGGCCCTATTCTACTTCTATCCCTTGGGAAGCATACTGAAGTTGAGCCTGGAGCGCAGTGATTCCGGTGTATTGGCGCCATTTGTCGAAGCGATCGCTTCACCCACAATTCGTGGGGTTTTCGGCTTCACGATTTGGCAAGCGTTTCTATCCACATTGCTGACATTGCTGCTCGGAATTCCTGGAGCTTACTTGCTGGCCCGGTATCAATTTCGAGGCAAAGCCATCCTCAAAGCATTGACGGGGGTGCCTTTCGTGATGCCCACCCTGGTCGTCGCGGCAGGCTTTAGCGCTTTGATTGGTCCCAATGGATGGCTCAATGTCATCCTGATGAGGGTCTTCGATCTCGCTGATCCACCCATTCAATTGCTGCACTCATTGGCCGCGATCCTGATCGCGCATGTCTTTTACAACACGACCATCGTGCTGCGCATGGTAGGCGATTTCTGGTCGCACCTGGACCCCAATTTAGGGAGGGCAGCTCAAGTATTAGGTGCTAGCCGCTGGCATGTATTGAGACATATCACACTCCCTATCCTAACCCCTGTGATTTCTGCAGCTGCGTTACTGGTATTTATTTTCGATTTCACGTCCTTTGGCGTGATCCTGATCCTCGGCGGGCCTCGCTTTGCCACGCTAGAAGTCGAGATCTTTTACCAGACGATCAGCCTATTCAACCTGCCTTTGGCTGCAGTGCTTTCGATGCTTCAGTTGGGGTGCACCCTACTAATGACCGTACTGTATACCCGCATGTCAGCAAAGGTATCTCAACCTTTGAAATTACAATCGCGCCATCATATACAAAGCAAGCTTACAAACTGGCGACAGAAAGTTTTTGCGATCGGAATGGTGGCGTTGCTGTTGATTATTCTGACCACGCCCTTGCTAGCTCTAGCAGGCCGCTCTGTAACTTCCTTAGGGTTGATCAGCACGCGTGAAGGTTCCTTAGCTCCCGGGCTGACCCTGGCCTTTTTCAGAGAATTAGGGGTAAATCGCCAGGAGTCTCTTTTCTTCGTTCCCCCGGTGACAGCCATAGGCATTTCTTTTGGATATGCAGCAGCCACCGTTATCGTAGCACTCTCTCTAGGTTTGCCTGCGGCCTGGGCTTTAGCAGGAAATCGAAACTCGCGTTTAAACAAGTTGCTCGACCCCGTCCTAATGCTGCCCCTGGGCACATCCGCCGTGACTTTGGGTTTGGGATTCATCATCGCCCTAGCACACCCGCCTCTGGATTTGCGCACATCGCCGATCCTGATCCCGATTGCCCATACGCTTGTCGCCTTTCCCTTCGTCGTACGCAGCCTAACCCCTGCGCTAGGTAGCATCCAACCCAATATCCGCCATGCCGCAGCAGTGTTGGGGGCCGCGCCCAGACAAATTTTTCGCCATATCGATTTGCCAATCATCGGGCGTGCCTTGATCGTGGCGGCAACTTTCGCTTTTACCATTTCGTTAGGTGAATTTGGCGCGACATCTTTGCTTTCGCGACCCGAATATCCCACAGTGCCAGTTGTGATCTACCGACTGTTATCTCGGCCGGGCGCATTAAACTATGGACAAGCGATGGCGTTGAGCACTATCCTGATGGTATTTGCCATTGGCGGCATGTTGTCCATCGAACGATTCCGCATTGCCGATGTTGGTGAGTTCTAAGTAAATATCTGATGAAGATAAAAAGACGAGTTGTTAGTTTTGTCATGGCCAAAAGCCCGCCCTGCAATGCACACTTTTGGCAGGCGTGAATCCCTTTAAAGGCAGGGAGACTCTTCGCTACGCTCAAAGTGACAGTCCATTATTTATAATTGTCACTCTGAGAGACCATCGGGAGCGAAGAGTCTCTGAAATGAAAAATTCATCAAAAAACACAGTAGATGTTATCAATTGCAAATATTCACAAATCGTTCGGGCAAACCCAAGCCCTGAGAGGGATCTCCTTCGAAGTTGCAGAAGGAGAAATCGTCGCCGTGCTGGGACCCAGTGGATGTGGAAAATCCACCCTCTTGGGAATCGTCGCGGGTATAGAGGAACCGGATGATGGGATCATATCCTGGAAAGGTCAGAACTTATCAGGCCTTCCTCCTCACAAACGCGGCTTCGGGTTGATGTTTCAGGATTACGCCCTCTTCCCGCATAAGAATGTGCGTGAAAACGTGGCCTTTGGATTGCGAATGGCCAATTGGAGTTCCAACGAAATTAGAGAACGTGTAGCGGATGTCTTAGCGCTGGTTGGGTTGCAATCGTTTGATGATCGCAATATCTATACACTTTCCGGGGGTGAACAACAACGAGTTGCGTTGGCTCGTTCTCTAGCACCACGCCCGCACTTGTTGATGCTCGATGAACCCCTGGGATCCCTTGATCGAAGTTTACGCGAGCGCCTGCTTGTCGAATTGCAGGAAATCCTTTCAGCCACAAAGCAGACCGCGTTGTACATCACCCACGATCAAGAGGAGGCCTTCGCTTTGGCAGATCGCGTGATAGTGATGAACCAGGGAATGATATCGCAAATCGGCACACCCCAGGGTGTGTACCGCCAACCCGGCAATGCTTTTGTGGCCAGATTCTTAGGTCTGAATAACATCTTCACCGGGAAAGTGCAAGATGGCCGAATCATCTCCCCCATTGGAGAATTTCCTATTCCCCAGGATATCGAGGGTGAGGTTCAGTTTTTACTCCGCCCCGATACCGCCCGTATCGACGGCAGTGGACCAATCCAACTCGAAGGCAAAATTCTTTTACGATCTTTCCGAGGGGGGCTCTGTCGGCTCGAAATCGAGGTCGAGTCCCAACGTCTTACATTTGATTTCCCCTCTTCAGGTGGAAACTTGCCGCAACCCGGGGAAAATCATCAAATAGGCATTGACCCCCTTGAAAGCATCTTAATTCTCCCCCAATAATGGCAAATATTATTCGACCTACGAACATTACCGTCATAAAGCAAGATCGTGCTGGTGTCGAGACCTGGCGGTATTCAGGCACGGTGATCGAGCGCAATTCTTCTGAGATCGTTATCGAAGCCTATTTCGACCGAGACGACATGCTCTTTCATGGCATGTGGCTCTGTAAGGGAGATCGATTTGTCGAAACCTATTACCCAGATCGCTGGTACAACATCTTTGAGGTACACGACCGGGCAGACGAATCCCTCAAGGGATGGTATTGCAACATCACTACACCTGCACTAATTCGAGAACGGGTTATCTCATACAAGGATCTGGCCCTCGATTTGTTAGTTTTTCCAGACGGTCGCCAGCAAATATTGGATGAAGACGAATTCATCAGTTTAGAGTTACCCCCGCATATTCAGGATAGGGCGCGCCACGCGCTAGATGAACTAAAAGAAATCTTTAGAGAGAGATTATCATAACAAAACAGGGTGTGAGATGGGAAATGCCACTCACACCCTGTTTATTCGTACGTATTAATTTCTAGAAAACTAGAAAAGGGTTTGCGCCACCTGTGATGCAAGGCCAAACAATTCATCTCCATTATTCCACAGCCACCAGGCGCCTCCCCCTACGATCACACAGCAGCAACAAAGCACAACCAGTACAACTGCAACTATGATCCAGATCTTATTATCTTTGTTGTTTCCACCTTCATCAACGAAATTATCGGCGCTCGTAATATCTTCAGACATTTTATCCTCCTAGAAAAATAGGGTACGATTTCGTTGATATTATAACTTAATCGTCTCGATTGTTTAGAGCACTGCAAAAATCGCTGGAACCAAAGAGCCCCACTCTTCAGATGCCAACCCGAAAGCAGCCATTACAAATGGTAACGCAAACATGATTCCAAAGCAGCAAACGCCGAGAACAGTCAATCCAACACCTACCCAACCAAGAATTATACCCACTTGAGCTAAACTCTCCCCACCAAGAGTTCCACCACTTTCGGTAATCTCTCTCTTCGCCATGGGACCAGTAATCAATGCGACGATACTCCCAATAAATGGGAAGAAGGTCAGCCCGAGAATGCCTGCTACCAAGCATAGGATTGCAGTCGAACTATTTGGAGCGGTTTGTGGGCCTTCATAATAATCACTCATAGAAGTTCTCCTTTTTGATCATCACGCCATCGATTTTCGATTCGCTCTCCGCCACATCCACCATATGAGCCAAGATATAAACAGGATCACAATTGCTGCAATGAGAACAGGAATCACGATGGCTAAAATCGATAAAATTGTCGAGAGGATATCCTCGGCAATACTCACAGGAACATTACCTGCGCCAGCGGTCGTCGCTGTGACGGCAGGGCGCACGGCGGCGGACTTGGCAACATGCACACCACCTGCAATTAGCAGACCGGCGATCATGGCTACAATCGGATTGACTTCAGCGACCTGGGCGCTAGCCGCAAAGACGACCGCTCCAGCAACCGGCCGCACTAAGGTTTGGATGATATCGTTGATGTGGTTTACCGCAGGGGCTTTATCGGCGAAGAATTCGACCAGCGAGAGGATGATCAATACAGCGATCACCCACCAGGTTTGCAGCGTGCTCCAAGGCGAACTGAGCTCGATCCAATCGGTGAAACGCGCCACGAATGCCACAACCAGCAGAGGGATATAGGCGTTCAATCCAGCACTGGCAGATAAGCCAAAAGCAGTAAATATGTCCATATACTTTCTCCGTTAGAAACTTATCACCATCACATTTCAGACTAGAGGCTCGAAACTTCTGGAAATCTGACATGATCGAATTAATTATAATCTACCCAAAATGAAATCCATCCCATGTGCCTGTCAGCAAATAACGTACGAAATCGAGCAGCGCTATTTGTGCAAGAGCCATGGTAAATCCAGCCACAAGGGGGAAAGCTAATTCCTTTATTGAATCAAAGCGGTTCTCTAACTTAAAGAGCATCACCCATACCATGGTATACACTAGGGTCAAGATTATCAGGACTCCAGCCGCGCTGATCAAGGTTAATGGGTAGAGGATTAACGGGTTCTCAGTGAGAACTAGATAAACGACGAATACTCCGAGAGCAAGCATCCCGCCCAATGATGCCCAGCCACTCAAAGCAGGTTTGCTGCTCCAGCGCTTCCATACAGTCTGATGAAACGCAGGCAGGAGCATCACGCTCAATCCTAACCCCAATCCAGTTCCTGTCAACATCCGCAAGGTGTTGTTAGGTTCATATTCGAAATAACGAGAAAAAAGTTCTGGGCGCAGGTGAATAAACGAATTGTAACCATCAACAACCCAAACCAGAACCAATACT
>CAYWIC010000131.1:0-15068 GCA_964458115.1 uncultured Anaerolineales bacterium
CCGCCTCCTCAGGGGCTGCTTCTTCAGGAGCCTCTTCGGGCGCTGCTGGTTGACAGGCTACCAAAATAGCTGACAGCAAGAAAACCAGCAGCATCAAAAAGGTAAAGGTTCTTTTAGTCATTCTTCTCTCCTTTGATAAGATGAATTGACTTTTCTCTGGAACCGGTTCCAGAGTTTCCACCGGGACGAGTTCCACATTACTGCGGGCCCACCCGGAACTTCAACTTGTCTGGCCCAAAAGCTAGGAATCACATTGGGTTTATCATCCACTAAGAATTAGTTTATCACATCTTTCATCATATAAAATTAAAATCGCCCCAAGCTTATCCCTTTAATCCGCTGCGTGCGATGCTCTCAGTAAATTGCTTTTGGGTGATGAAATAAATCACCAGAATCGGAATAATAGTGATCGTAGCGCCCGCCATCATCAAGTTCAGTCGCTGACCCGCTTCTTCAACAAATTGAGCCAACCCCAGGGCAATGGGACGCCACTCGGGTGAATTCGTCACCAGCATTGGCCAGGCTAACGAGTTCCAAGAACCAATGAACGACAAAACGACGATCACCATGATCGGAGCTTTGGATAATGGCAGCACCACTGTCCACAAGAAGCGCAAATGGCCCGCGCCGTCGATGCGGGCGGCATCATAAAGCTCATCGGGGATTTGGGTAAAGAATTGCCTTAATAAGAATATCGAAAACACGCTGCCCATATACGGCACGGCCAGGGCAGGCCAGTTATTGATCCATTTGATAGGGCCGATCCTCCCCAACCAAGTGACAGTCAGGAAATTGGGAATGATCGTGACCATGAATGGGATCATGATGGTGCTGAGGAGCAATCCAAAGATGGCATCTCGCCCTGGAAATTTGATCCTGGCAAAGGCATAGGCCGCTAGCACACTAAAGGTCAACTCGCCTGATAACGTAATCAGGGTGATAATCACGCTATTGGTGAAATACTCTGAAAATGTGGCTTCATTCCAAGCTTCGACATAGTTCTCGAAGTGTATTTCTGAAGGAATCCAGCGTATCCCTTGTGCCTCTCCCAACGACATAAGCGAGGTCATGATCATCCACACGAATGGCGTGATCGAAATCACGACCCCCAAAATGAGAAAGGCATAGATAAGCAGCTTGCCGAACAATTTGCGCATGTACCAAACTGTTTGCGTTAGTTGCGAGTCCGAGGTGGGAGTAGATGTAGTACTAACCATAGAACACCCGTGAGCCTTGAATCTTATTATTGATGTATGTCAGGCTGAGAATAACCGCGAAGAGCACGAAAGCCAGCGTCGAGGCATAGCCAAAGCGCAGCTTTTCGAAAAATTCAGTAAAGATGACGATACTAAAGGTATCCGTCGTTCCTAACGCCGAACCCTGGCGCATCACCCAAATATGGTTGAAGGCTTTGAAGGTACCGATGATTGCCAACATGGAGAGGAAATACGTGGTTGGAGAGAGCAATGGCAGCGTGATATTGCGGAAGATCGACCAGCGACCGGCTCCATCGATCTGGGCAGCTTCAATCAATTCTGTCGAGATGTTCCCCAACCCTGCCAAATAGATCACCGTATTGTAGCCCACGAAAGTCCAGATTGAGTAGATCATGATCACAACCAGAGCCAGGCTGGGGCCAGCAACCCAATCTGGGATGTTGAAGCTCATGCTCTCGGCCAGCATGGTAAAGATACCGCGCGGCTCGCGCACCCATTGCAAAGGTTCGAAACCCAAGTTCAGCAGCAATTGATTGATGGGGGCTTGATAGCGGTTAGAGAAAAGCTGCCTGAAGATAGCCGCGCTGGCAACCGAGGGAGTAACATAAGGCAAGAAGTACAACATACGGAACAACTCTGAGCCGGCCAGTTTCTGAAATAGCAATATCGCCAAAAATAGAGAAAAGCCCAGTTGGAACGGTACGGTGCCCAGAGAATAGAAAATGGTCACTTTTAGTCCGGTCCAAATGTCTTTATCACCGGCAGCCACCACCATAGGCAATTCGGTGATCAGCAAGACGCCACCAACCAACAGAGTCAGCGCAGCGAGTACGAAGAAGATAAAAGCCCGATTGCTCGGTTGCTTTATCGCACTCTGCCAGGTACGCCAGGAGATCACTAACAGGATCACCCCAGAACTAACCGTGATAATCTGCAACCAGATCGCTGGGTCCCCTCCGTTTTCAAAAGCCGCGCGGTAGGCTTCGCTCACAACTTGGAATGTCACCCATAACAACCACCCACCTATGAGTAATGACAACTCGATAAATATGAAATTAATCAGATATCCTGCATTCCGTGGATTGCGGAATACCCGCCCCAAAAACAATGCCAATCCCAAAATTATTGATGCTAAGACCAATTGCGTAAAAATCCCCCAGGCGGCATAAGCCTGTTCAGCACGGAACGCGATCCCCAACAACTCGATAAACAATTCGCGGCTTTTCCCGAGCCCGACGATCTTGTCAGCGATATCGAGTACCCCAGGCAGCACTTTGAATGCCCACCAGACCAGGCTGAGAACCAAAGAAGTGTACACTAGCGCAGGTAATGGTAACCACCAAGGTTGGTCACTATTTTCTTTCGCTTGCGCATATAACTTTCGCAATCCGACTATCCCCAAAATCAACAATCCCACACCTAGCCCAAAAAACAACACATAGGCCAGGTTATCGAGAGCTCGAACATAGTTGGCCAACCCAATAAAATCACCCCGTTTCAGCCGCCATTTGTGCAAGCTCACAAAAACCGCAAATCCTACTGGGAAAATTCCAAACGTGAAAATCAGGATCGTTGCAGGCGCTATCATCAAATATGCGGTAATATATTCCCGCCATTCTCGGATGCGCCGGCTGGAAATTCGTCGACGTTCCACGCTCGACCTCCAAAACATTTTGTACGTTTATTGGACTGGAAATTATATCAGAAACACGACCAAATTGAAGTCAATGCCCAACTTGAAACCAAAATTACTCGCTGATCTCAAAGAACATCGCCTCCCCGGGTTGGATTTGGGGGCTGAATTCATTTATCCAAAATATGAAGATCAATCTATCCTCAACATTCCATCCAGCATATGTAGCTGGCTGAGCACGCCCCCCTTCGGGGTCGGTGTGGGGCCGCTGCGACCTGAGATTCTCCTGTCTCCAGGGGAAGGCATTCGTCGCGTGATCCTGGTCTTGATGGATGCGCTGGCACTGCACAGGTTCCAAAGATGGCTTGAAAATGGTGACATCCCTATCTGGAGTTCGCTCCTTGATGGTGGGCTTCTGGCCCCCTTGACATCGATCTCCCCTAGCACAACCTGCGCGGCGACCACAACCTTGTGGACCGGGCAAAGCCCTTCATCTCATGGCATCATCGGTTACGAGATGTTTCTCAAAGAATACGGCCTAGTCGCTAATATGATCCTGCACACCCCGATGAGTTTTCAAAGTGGCGGTTTGGGCAGCCTAGAACACGCTGGCTTTGACCCTGAAGAGTTTATCAATGTCAAAAGACTGGGTTCTCACTTACGCGACAACGATGTCATTCCATATGCCTTTCAATCTCATCATATCGCACATTCAGGTCTTTCTCGCATGTTTATGGAAGATGTAGATATCAAACCTTTTGGCACCCCGGCCGAATTGTGGATCAATGTGCGCCAACTCATCGAAAATCGGTCGAAAGAACGTATGTATTCGTGGATCTACTGGGGGCAGGTCGACGGGCTCTCTCACTATTATGAACCTGATGATGAGCGCGTGCTGGCCGAATTTGCGTCCTTCAGCAATGCCTTTGAAGAGTTCTTCCTGAAACGTCTGCGACCTTCTGATCGGAAAGACACCTTGCTGATCTTGACCGCAGATCACGGCCAGATAAATACCCTCGATGAGCCCAGGTATTTCTACAAGAACCACCCTCAACTGGACGAAATGCTGCACATAAAACCCACGGGGGAGAACAGATTGATGTTCCTGTATGTCCGGCCTGGGAAATTGAACGCCGTCAAAGATTATTTCAACCAGACTTGGCCAGACCAATTTTCGTTGCTCGATCCAGAACAAGCAATTAGTAGCGGATTATTCGGGCCGGGTGAGATGCACCCGCGTTTGCGCGAGCGCATGGGTGACCTGATCGTCATTCCTCACAAGAATGCTTATATTTGGTGGGGCGAGAAAGATAACTTTTTGCGCGGTCGTCACGGCGGGCTGACATCAGAAGAGATGCTGGTACCCTTCCTGGCAGTGAGATTATGAATATTCGTAGAGACACCCCCGAGGCGGTGTCTCTACAGCAAGGATTGATTAATGACTTCCAGAATAACTATTCAAAAGATTCTTACAGAAACGGGCACCATCGCCGTCGTTGGCTTCTCATCACGGCCAGACAAAGCCGGATATTATGTGCCTGCTTATATGCAAAGACATGGCTATCGCATTATCCCTGTCAACCCCAACCTGGAAGAAGCCTTGGGGGAGAAGGCCTATGCTGATCTACCATCCATCCCTGAGCCAGTCGATCTGGTTTTGATCTTCCGTCGCAGTGAGGCTGTGCCCCCCTTCGTTCAGCAAGCCATTCAGATCGGTGCCAAGGCAGTGTGGATGCAGCAAGGTATCATCAACCAGGAAGCCGCAGCAGAAGCAAATACAGCGGGGCTGGATGTGGTCATGGACCGCTGTATGATGGTCGAGCACAGGAAATACGCAAATTAGGGATATGGAATGCTCTGCATTCCATATCCCTAATTTGCTACACGTACCCCAGTTTGAACCCCCCATAAACCTGCATAGATACCCTGGCTGGCGACCAATTCCTCGTGACGGCCATGCTCGATAAGCTGACCGCGTTCCAGCACAAAGATGCGATCGGCGTTTCGCACGGTCGATAAACGATGAGCGATGATAATGGTCGTGCGCCCGACTGCGATGCGTTCCAGTGAACGTTGGATCAAGGCTTCTGTCTCGTTATCCACCGATGAAGTGGCCTCGTCCAGGATCAATACCGGCGGGTTTTTAAGTACGGCGCGCGCGATCGAGACACGCTGACGCTGGCCCCCAGATAGTTTCTGGCCGCGTTCCCCCACGATGGTCTCGTAACCTTGGGGCAGCCCCATGATGAAGTCGTGTGCCTCGGCAATTTTGGCCGCCTCGACAATCTGTTCATCTGATGCATCGAATGTGCCATAGGCAATATTCTCCCGCACTGTCCCGTGGAAGAGATACACGTCCTGGCTAACGAATCCTACCGCTCGACGCAGATCGTTAAGGTTGAGATCGCGGAGATCATGTCCATCCAGCATAATGCTCCCAGATTGGACATCATAAAAACGCAGCAATAACTTGACCAGGGTTGTCTTTCCAGCGCCTGTTGAACCCACAATACCAATCGTCTCACCAGCTGGCATCTTCAAGGATAGATCATGAATCACCGAACGATGCTCGGCACTCTTGTATTCGAAAGTCACATTCTCCAAGTTGATCTCGCCGCGAATATCCTTGGTGGGCATTGAGATATCGCCATTAGGAATTCGAGCATCTGTATCCAACAAATTCAATACACGGTCAGTGGAGGCCAGCGCTCGTTGATAGAGATCGAGGGTATCGCCCAAGCGCGTCAGAGGCCAAAGTAACCTCTGGGTCATAAAAATTAATACACTATAGGTCCCTATGGCGAGTTCACCTGCCAATGTCAGGCGCCCCCCGAAGATCATAATAGCGATGAAGCCACTCATAATCACCATGCGGATCAATGGGACGAAGGCTGAACTCAAGGCGATAGCATCACGGTTGGCCAGTCGGTAGTCGTCACTCCCCTCAAAAACCCTGCCCAATTCATGCTCCTCGGCAGTGAAACTCTTGATCGTGGCAATCCCGCCCAAATTGTTAGCGAGCTGCCCGTTGAGGATGCCGACCATCTCCCGGACCACGACATACTTGGGGGCCAGCATACGCTGAAAACGGATTGATCCCCAAACAATAAAAGGCATAGGCAGTACAGCCATCCAGGTAACATCTGGGGCTGTGTATATAAAGATCCCCCCAATAACTAGCACGGTGGTGACCACCTGCCAGATGTCGTTGACACCCACATTGAGAAAGCGTTCCAATTGGTTGATATCATCGTTCAGGATGGCCATCAGTCCACCGGTGCTACGTTCCTCGAAATAAGACATCTCCAGGTGCTGAACATGATCATAGGCATCGACCCTGAGATCATGCTGGATGGACTGCGCCAGGTTACGCCAGGCAACCTGATAAGCATATTGGAAGGCGGATTCAAAAATCCAGATGATCGCCGTCAGCCCGGCCAACACCAACAATTGTTGGCCAACGTCGGTGACACCCAGGCGAGCGACCAGTGAATCTTCCCGCTGCACGACTACATCCACTGCCGCGCCGATGAGCATGGGCGGAGCCAAGTCAAAGATCTTGTTGAGAATTGAATACAGCGACGCTATGACCATAGTGCGCTGGTGCCCGCGGGCGTAGCCCCACAAGCGCCGAAGAGGGTGAGTTCTTTTTTCGTCCATGAGACTATTTAACCATGAAATTTGGGGATGGTTAATCGCCATAGGATTATTCAGATTTAGGGGTGAGCGGGGCGCGGAGAACCCCGCTCACCCCTAAATCTGGAAAATTTAAGATAAACACAATGAAACGTCACCAAATTAATCGGATAGAATTAGGAAGTAAAGATCAACATGCCCAAATTAAAGCTCTACAACATCTTCATCAGCCATGCCTGGGCCTATGATGACGATTATCATCGGCTGGTGAATCTGTTGGATGCGGCACCCCATTTCAATTGGCACAATTATTCGATCCCCCACAATAAACCCGTCTTGGGTCTTTATACCATCCTATTTCGGCGCCTAAGGCTAATCAAAGAAATTGACGAGCAGATCAGGCCGACTAACTGTGTTTTGGTGATCTGCGGCATGTATCTTGCTCGAAAGCCCTGGTGCAAGCGGGAAATTTTCATCGCCCAAAAATACGATAAACCGATTGTTGGGATCCTACCGCGCGGCAATGAGCGTATTCCAAAGGTGGTCAAAAATTATGCGGCAGAAATTGTTCATTGGAATACGAATTCGATTGTTGATGCAATCCGAAAACACGCATTGTAAAGCCCCCGTTTTTATTAGTCTTTCTGAAAGAAGCCGCCGTAGGCGAGCGGAGTGAAGAATCTCCACCATGTCATAAACTTGTCATGTCGGGAAGGGAGACTCTTCGCTTCTCCTTCAACTTCGCTCAGGATAAAGCTCAGAGTGACGGTTTTTGAGCAACTATAATCGTCGCCGGGCTGGAGAGCGGATCAAATGGAGTGCTTTCGAAATCTCCAATCTTTCCTACCACATTCATTCCTGCTTCAAAGATCTCTAGAACTAACTCTTCAACCAATTTGGGATAGAGTGGATCCGACCAGGAGCCTTGGATATCATCACTTTTGCGCAATTCCGTTTGGAAGATCACTGTTCCATCCGATGCAGGCTGGTAGTTGCGATGAAAAGTACGACCATCAGAGAGTGTTTTGACATCGAATGACATTTCCCCCAACTGACGATATTTATCCCAGTTGACCAACTGCATGACGAAGAATCCATCCGCATTGAGCCGTCGGTAAACGTCGGCAAAGAATGGTTTCATCAGTTCGTTGGGCAGATAAGAAAGGCTGTTGCCATTCGAAAAAATGCAGTCGAAGGTGTCCGTCAATTGGTCGATTTCTGTAAAGGAAAAATGGAAGAAGGTGCCCAGCTTTTCTGCTTGAGCCTGCCGGATCATCTCAGCACTGCTATCGATACCTGTAGCAGAGAACCCGAGACGAGCGAGATGATCGACGTACTCCCCAGGGCCGCAACCAAGGTCCAATACTTTGCTTCCCGGTGAACCGAGATAGGCAGGAATGAAACTCAGGAAGGTGCGGTTCAATGGGAAGATCTGGTCGTAGATCGCAGTGATATCATCGTACATGTCAACCCATCATTTGTCGGGCTGCGCTGCGGCCTATTTCGACAGCGAAATTGGTCCCTCGATCCCAGGGATAAACCTGACTCATGCTAGCGAAATACAGCCCCTCAATGGGTGTCGGAACGGATGGGATATTCGTTGAATGATTCACCATTGGAACAGGTTGAGCGTATTTCGTACGGTGCAGCCAGGTCTTGTGAATCCAACTGCGCTGGAATTTGGGGTTGATCCGCTCCAATGCAGGAATGAATCGCTCGAGCAGCTCTTCTTGAGAAAGATCGAAATACTCGTGATCCGTCTCCAAATAATCCCCACAATAGAGGATATGATCGCCTCCAAAGTTTTCTGTGGAAACATAGTTGGTGTGCTCAACCAATGCCAGGAAAGGATAGCCTAAATCCTTGGGGATGTTGTACCAGTAATAACCCTGCTCAGAAAGCTGGTGCTCGAGCGAGAGAGTCAGCACTACCGCTCCCATGGATTTGAGATCTAGCAATCCCTGGAGATATGCAGGTGGCAGGTCTGGGGCCATCTTCGCCATCAGTGCTGGTGAAGTGGTGGAAAGCACGCCATCGTAGGAGAGGCTTGTCGATCCATCGAATGAGAGTTGCAATGTTCCTTCGGAGGCATGAATCTGCTCGATGGACCTCTCCAGTTTTATTTCAACGCCTAATTCTCGCAGCCGGTCAGCGAAATCATCACAAAAGGCTTGGAACCCGCCTTGATATGTCCCAAGTCGAGTTGTACGGGCATGCAGCCTGGCCCAGAACCATGCCATGGGTACGTCTTTATAATAGGGTCCGAATTTGCCAATCAACAACGGCTGCCACATCTTCTCGTAAACGCGTTTTCCGACCCATTTCAGCATCCATTCATGGGCTGTGACCTTTTCGAGCGCGCGCCAGTTCTTCGTCAGGCGCAAGTATAGTCCAACGAATCCAAAACGGATTTTGTCGAGGCCCCAACCTAAGCCAGGGAACAACAACGCCTGTAGGATTGAGTCAAATGGGTACCATTTGTCGTTATGCTGAAGAACCGTGTAGGGGCGCGGGAAGAGAACCTTTTGGCTCAGGCCTAATTCTTCGATCAACCCCAACATGTGCTCATCAGACGCAAACCAGTGATGATAGTACTTCTCTACAGACCAATCCCAGTGGGGTTCTTTGAAACCCGAAGCCAAACCTCCTACTTGGTCACTGGCTTCGAATATGGTGACTGTATCTCCTGCGCGGGCCAAGTCATATGCCGCAGACATTCCTGCGATACCCGCGCCAATAATAGCAATTTTCATTGTGCTCCTCTTAATCGATATTTTTTAGCAGACCAAGTATGAAAGGAATCATCAATAATTAGGGGGGATGGGGCGTATAGCCCACCCGCCCCTAATTATTGAATTTACCTCGTTAGGTTGACTTATTGTGGTCAACTGGCTTACGGGTTTGCTGTTCCAAGCGCGCTGCGAGATGTTTCAGCTTGCCCCATTTCCTGCGAATTAGATAGATCAAAGCCAGGTTCATTAACCAATGTAACTCACAATTGGGGTTTGAAGCCAGTTGTTCGAATACTTCTAGAGCTTCATTGTCTACGCGTCGAGATTTGGCATATTCGTGCGCCAGCTGTTTTAGATATTTCTCTCGCTCCTTACGGATCTGATCGTCTTGCGCAGCCTGTTTACGATATTCCAACACTGCCTTACCCACTCGGTTGACAGCCATGAGAATCTCTTCCACAGTGAAAGGTTTGAGCAGATATTCTCGGGCACCTATGGTCATGGCCTCGCGCAAAGTCTGTTCATCCTTTTCCGATGAGATAATGATGCTGGCGATATTAGGGTGGAACTCCGTCATGGCTTGAATTGCAGATAGGCCATCCATCCTGGGCATATTGATATCCATTACGGCGATGTCGGGCATGTGTCGGCGTGAAAGCTTGACAGCTTCTTCACCATCGCGGGCGATGGCGACCACTTCCACCATGGGGTGTTCTGCCAACATCAGCCGCGTGTTTCTTCGGGTTGCCTGCACATCATCGGCAATCAACACACGCAATTTTTCATGAGGGATAGTGTCTTCTCGACTCATCATAAATTCTGTAGATTCCAGCCAGGGTTACACCATATCCGAACGGACATCAATTGATTCTGTCCGAAAAAAGGGTGGAAAGGGGGCAAAGCCCCCATTCCACCCTTTTTTCGGGAACTGCTTCTTTAGTATATCCTAAAGAACAGGATAGAAGGCTCCAATTATGAAAGTGAAAGCCCAATGTAAATTATGGTGTCAAGGCGAAAACCGCAATCACTGGGTCGTGATCGGATTTTCGCTGGGGAGAGATATCTCCGGGTACTGCGGGCGCAAAATCAGCATTGACATGGAGCACGTCCACACGGCGCAGCAGGTCCATCAAATTTGGAGTCACCAGGATGTGATCCAATACCTGGGACGCGCCCTGATAAATATAGGTATAGCGCTCGGAAGCTGGCAACTCTTCGAACACGTGTACCAACCCAGCCTCCCGAAGCGTATCGATGGGGAGGGCATCATAGTATGAGTTTAAATCACCCATCACACTCAGGTAGGCACCAGGTTTCTCTGCCAGGATTTCCTCCATAACGGTCACATTCCAGGCTGCTTGTGCATTACGACGCGGCTCAGTTGCCTGCTCACCACCACTCATCGAGGTGAAATGATTATTGAGCACCAAGACCGTCATTGATCCAGTGTCCGTGGTTACTTCAACTTCAACAAGCAACGGAGGTCGGCTAGTGAGGCCCTCGGGGGCAATGTACTGGTGTTCTTGGAGCACATTGGCTTGATCTCCCCGCACTAAATAACCAACATCGATGCCGCGGCTATCCCTGCCTTCGATTAAAACCGGCTGATATTCATAACCAGCTAGGGCTTCATGCTCAGCGATGTCCTCCAAAACGCCGATATTCTCCACCTCTTGTAGCCCAACAATGGTCGGCAGTCCAGAGGCAACAAGCGTATTAGCAACTTTCTCGATATGCAGTTTATATTCGTCAATAGCCGGCATCGGAGGGCTTGACGGATTGGGGGCCTGGAAGTCGAACAGGTTCTCGACATTCCAACTCATCAAGCTGAATTCGTCACTTGCCAAGGGTGGAAGACTGGGGAGTTCAGATTCGGCTGGTGTGATCTTCTGCACCGTGACCGGCTCGACCTTATAGCTACCGAAGGTATACGCCAGAGGGCCAACCAGCCCACTGACCTGATCGCCGGTATTGATGACATAGGCCAACATCGAGCTGTCATCGTGTGTTGCAGTGCTGCCATCATCAACTAGGATTGCAATGCCATTCTCTTCGCCCTGCCATAGGCGCTCGACCTCATGTTCCGCGCGTACCAAAGCATATTCGCCGTAACGATTGGTCGGCGCAACAGCTACTGCTGGACCGGTGACTTGCACGAACATGCCTTCCAAGGATTCATAATAAATCTGCGAATCGGTTTCACTGACCGGCGGATCAAGCTCCACGGGGAGCGGCAGCGAGTTAGCAGAATTCAACACACGAATATCTGCTAATGTTTCGATTTGTAATTGGGTCTGCTGGTACGATTCTCTGACCATGCCCGTCACCTGAACCCAATCGCCAGGCAACACATCGACTTCCAAATCCCCAATAAAGATGTATAACCCCTCCGAGGTCAACGGATTGTCATCCACATCCGTGTCTAGAGACTGAATCCAAAAACCCTCCAATTCTGGGAAGACTCCGGTGACAACGCCGACAAGTGTAGCGGTATTGAAAATATAGGGCGAACGCGATCCCTCACCCTGGACAGCCCAAATGGGTACTGTTTCACCAAGGAAAATATAGTGGGGCTGACTGGTAGCGGTTTCACCATGCGCATCATCAGACACGGCCTGGGCCGGATCCAATCGCAGTGAATCCTGGGCTGTAATGCTGTTGGCCTCGAATGAGACCATCGCCGAGCCGCCATCTCCCGCCAACTCGGGGATCGTCCAGGTGATGACACTATTCTCCTCCACACCCTCATTCGAGATGCTTTCAACTGTAAAATCATAGGGGGGCAGCGGAGCATCGATAACCACATTCCTGAGCACATCTGAGGTGTGATTGGTGACGGTCAATGCGACAGTAAAGTCCTCTCCTGCGGAGACATTGTTTGGTGCACCCATTTCCAAATACAATCCTGGTGGAAAAATTTTTGTAAGGTCTTCTTGAATACGGGGATACATCTGCTGGCTGGTGTCGCGCACTTCCATAACACCAGAGATGCGGTACTTCTCACCGCTTTCAATGGCTTCCACGCTGATCTCGGTCAGTTTGTCGACATAGATCCGCGCCAGATGGCCGGCATCATCGACCAGATCGATCTCATAGCTATAAGTGAACTCCTCCACACGGGCTACAGTTCCCTCAGCCTGGACTAACTTCCCAGGCAGGTTCAGAATATCATTGGAGACCTCTTCTACACTCGCTTGAGTGGGTGCCCATTGAGCGCTATCTGTGCTCTTTTCGATGACTTCGACACCATCAATGGCAGGCGCCAATTCCATCGCCCCACGATAAGCCAGCAATACCCCCTGGACGCGTACACGATCCCCTAATGAAACTTCTACTTCGCCCTCGCCATCATCAACCCAAACCTGGATTCCACCGGTCTCATCTTCGATATAGAATTTGGTGTTTCCGCTGCCAGCATAATAGCCACCGGTGTACATAGTGGCGATGCCCTCGACAATGATCTCTTCATTCAAAAAGGAGCGCGCAATACCGATGGGAATTGCACCCCCCACCACTTCAGTCCGCACAGTTCCGCCAAAGCCTGCCTGAGGCCAATCAGTAGATTGCACAGAATAATTCGAGGCCGCGGCGGATAAATATGTCCAGGGTGCTTTGACCTGGACCAAAGTTGTCTGCTCCTCTTCTGCGTCAAGACTGGCAATCTCCCACAAAACAACCTGATTGTTCTCGCCAATCTGGGTCAAATCCCAAAAGGTTGCCCGGTCGCTGATTTCGACGCCTCCGGCGTCAGCAACCCCGATGATTTCGAAGACCTTAGGGATGGGGAACTGAACAAGGATATCATCCACATCTCCCCCTGTTTGGTTGATTACGGAAATCGAGTATACAAACTCTTCACCGGGTTCAACGGTTTCAGGAGCCTCGATAGAGATGGCCAGCATTTCATCCCAGGCGGGCGCGGGCGGGCTGCCTGTGTTTTGTGAATTAGGATACTGTTTGAGCAAAAAATCAGCGGCGTTGTTTTGAGTATCTAGTCCATTGCCGGCGACCCCGGTAGGTGTGCGCTCCAGGGAAATTCCATTACTCATTCCCATCGCGGGGGCGCCTTCGGCATAGTTCCCACTTCCACTGCCCCAGGCCAGGCTATCTAGCACTTCTCCGGCCGGACCGCGAAGTTGCAGACCACCCCGTTGGGGCACCAGGGGGAATTCAAGGATCGCATCAACGGCAACGCGATACACTTCACCCGCTCGTCCCAGAAGATAATGGCCCTGGGGGGGAACCAGAGCATGGTCATCCCACTGATAGATCAACTGCTCTTCTTCCCCCTCGGCCAGTTGATACCACAACGATACACCCCTGAGATCATATGGCGCTGCGTTGCCAGGGTTGTAGAGTTCGATGAATTCGAAGTTGTTGTTACCTTGGATGCCTCCCAGCACCTCGCTGATCAATACTCGTGGCATGACATCTTCGACAACCTCTGGCGGCTCTACAGATGGTTCCGTTAGGGGTTCATCCGAAACGGGAGGAGTTTCAGTCGTGCTTTCGGTGCAAGCAGCAAAGATAAGTATCAAACAAACCATCAATATAAAGGCAAATCGCTTAGACATAGGAATTTACTCCATAAAACTGCGCAAAGTGTGCAGAAGGGCGTATTGAGCACATATAACTACGAAAAACGCTCGACCCTCAAACATTGAACGAATACACCAAATTCCATCATAGTTCTTCATCGACAATACGCAAGGTATTCACACCTTCTCCCCACTTTATCCCTTCTTTTGCAAGATAGTACCCGCCCAAAAGCGTGATTGGCAACCACAAAGCCACATGTAACACCAGCGTATAGCTAGCCGCAATGGCACCATCGACGCCATAGGCTTTGAGTACGGCGATGCCTGGGGCATCGAAGGTGCCCACATATCCTGGCGCAGATGGGATGGTCGTAGCCAGGTTGACTATGCCGTTCATCAGCATCAACGCGAAGAAGCTAACCTGAAAATCGAAGGCGTGCATCACAAACCAGTATTTACCGGTCTCTAACAGCCAAATCACCACCGAGGTGATAAATACCATCAAAGCCTCGCGTGGCGATCGGAGCGACTCTAATCCCCCCAAAAAACGCAAGGCGATGGCCAAAATCCGCTCGCGGAAGCGCTCGGGGACCAGGCGCTGAACAAACCACCGAGTCAGCCCTTCGCTTTTCTGCGGGAACATGGCTGCCAGCAAAAAGAGCACCAGCACCCCAATGAAAGCGGCCGCCCCCCACAAAGCTAAAGTCTGAATATCCCCTACAAAGCCAGAATCAACCGTCAGGCGTGCTAATTCGGGTAAATTCAAGAATACAAAAGCCAACATGACGACCCCATCGTAAACACGCTCCACAATGATCGTCGCCAGGGAGGCAGAAACAGGAACGTCTTCCCGCCGTTTGAGCACCACGGCCCGCAATAATTCACCTGCCCTTGCTGGATAGATATTATTGCCCATATACCCAATCGCCACGATGGGGAACATGGTTTTCGTAGGGATGGCTTTTACCGGACGCAGCAAATAATGCCAGCGCCAGGCTCGGGCCCACACGCCAACAAAATACACCGCCACACCAGGGATCAACCACCAGTACCGTGCTGTTTGCAGCTCAGCGCCCACATCACCCAGGTGCAAGCCGCGCAATGCCAGGTACATAAGAAGTACACTGATAATCACACCAAGCCAGAATTGCCAACGTTTCATGAGGGCGATTTTACCACTCAGGATTCTTTTCAACCCATGTGGTTTTTGGGCTCTCTAGGAATTGCCGGGGTGATCCCCCAGATGTAGGGGTGAGGGGCCCTTGCTGTCTAAATGTTACATATGACAGCTTTAGATTGATTCGTGCAGTCG
>CAYWIC010000132.1:0-14910 GCA_964458115.1 uncultured Anaerolineales bacterium
CAAGAAGCGATAACCAATATCTTGAAACATTCTCAGGCAACCCAAGCAACGATCAACCTATGTTTGAAACCCAATTTCCTAATTATTTCAATTGCTGACAATGGACTGGGATTCGATCACACACACACCGGCAACTATGTGGGGATGGAGGGTTTGGGATTGCGAAGCATGATCGAGAGAATCACCATTTTAAATGGCGACTTGGAAATTGAAACTGCACTTAATGCCGGAACTCACATCATAGTAAATATTCCTCTAGAGGAGCATTATGAAACCAATTCAGATCCTACTAGCCGATGACCACGGCATTGTCCGATCCGGAATTCGGATGCTGCTGGATTCTCAACCTGATTTTGCAGTTATTGGAGAGGCCACAGATGGTTGGGAAGCTGTGCAAATGACAGAACGTCTTCTCCCCGATGTAGTTGTCATGGATATTGCAATGCCACGACTAGGGGGGCTAGATGCGCTTTGTGAAATACGAAAACGCACCCCGAGTGCACGCGTATTGATCTTATCAATTTATGAGCGCGAGGAATTCTTCTTCAGTACCATTAAAGCCGGGGGGTCCGGATATATTCTCAAAGAAGGAGATCCAGAAGAATTGATCATGGCCATCCGTTCAGCCCATCGTGGAGATGTTTTTCTCGCTCCAACAGTGGCGAAATCCGTTCTCACAGAATACATCAATTCGCATGAATCCGAACAAACTAGCAAATCTGACAAATTGACCCTGCGCCAAAAAGAAGTCCTTCAACTCATTGGCGAAGGAAAAACAACTGCTGAAATTGCCAACATTTTATGCTTGAGTGTAAAAACCGTAGAAAAACATCGCTCGAACATAATCCGTTCGCTTGAACTGCAAACACCTCGAGAACTGCTCCACTACGCCTATCGGAAAAATATACTCAATCACAATTAACGGTGTAATCGCAAAAATTTCGAACTTGAAAAAACACAATTACCATTTTTAGAGACAAAAGTAAGTATTACAATCAAATAATAGTGAGTCGAACTTACGTTGTGACAAGTCTGACAGCGGCGCGCTTTTGGCAACGACCGAGTCACTCCTGAACGGTCAGGAGACAGTCTTAAGCTACGAAAGAAAACATAAAACATAATTAATACATAGGATTTAGAAAAAACGGGGGTATTATTTCAAAAAAGGTAGGGTAAACCCCCAAGATGAATTTGCCTTGCATCCTTATAATATATTTGACAAATTGAATATATTTATTTAGGAGGCTAGTATCATGTCTGAGAATGGAAAGAAGAAAAATCTTTCACGGAGGGATTTCATCAAAGGTTCAGGAATTGCCGCAGGAGCGCTCACACTTGCAGCTGGGGGTTCAAAGCTCCTTGAGAAACCAGCTCTCGCAGCTGAAGCTACAACGTTGCCCTGGGAATACAAAGCACTTGATCCAGAGATCGTTAGGAAAAGGGGACATGAATACTATTTCGCAGGTCACTGTGCTGAAGGGGCATTCCAGGCGATTATGGAAGAGCTGAGGATCAATGTGGGCGAACCGTTCACGAATATTCCCTTTGGTATGTTCATCTATGCCAAAGGGGGGATGGCTGGTTGGGCATCTCTCTGTGGAGCGGTTAATGGAGCGAGCTGTGCGATCAACATGGTTACTCCAGAAGCGGAGAGCACACCGCTCGTCCATGAGCTGCTGGGCTGGTATACAACTTCGGAATTTCCGTCAGATGAGAGCAATCAGTACGCTGCAAATGGAGAGTTTCTCGTTGAAGGAAAAACATCAGAGGAGCTTGCAAAAAGTGTTTCGGGTTCAATTCTCTGCCATGCTTCTGTGACAAATTGGTGTAAGGTGTCTGGCTATGCTTCCGGCTCGAAAGAACGCAGTGAGCGCTGCGGAAGATTGGCAGGGGATGTTGCTGCTAAAGCGGCAAAGCTGTTGAACAGCCACTTCGAAGGCACCTTTGAGCCTTCATTTGAAATCCCAGCGGAAGCACAAGCGTGTCGGGGCTGCCATTCAAAGGGTGAAGATTATGAACTCGGACAATTCACACGGGGCAAGATGAACTGTGTCAATTGCCATGATCCCCACGAGATCGAGAGCCCATAATATAGAGAAAAAGCAAGAATAAAAATCCGCAAGTAGATATTTATGAGGCTGCTTTCCATCACTGGGAGCAGCCTTCTTATTTCCAGAATCTGATTCTTGTTTTGGTCAGGCAATGAATATATGACATAAATCATATTCACATAAATTAATACAAGAGTACAATATATTCGCAAATATGAATATAAACAAATTTCCCCCCGAAGATAAATTGGCTCGAATATTAAAGGCGATTAGCTCACCCACTCGTTTCCTAATTTTAGCTGGGATCGGTCGGGGTGAGGCTTGTGTTTGCCATCTAGAAGCTCTGTTAGATCTGCGCCAGGCCTATATTTCGCAGCAGTTAATGGAAATGCGCGAAGCTGACTTGCTCGAAACCCGAAGAGATGGACGCTACATCTTTTATCGGCTATCTGAGCCACAACTTTTGGATGCGCTGTTTACGATCGGAGAACTATTTGGCATTCCTGCGAGCGAACTCGATAAATTAACGCCCTCTGCTCCTAACCCCAATTGTTGTTGTCCAAACTGTGTATCTGAAATACAAAAATCCTCCACCACAATATTAGATCAAAAAATATAGCAATCACCCTTCATTTTGGCTATATCCCTGGAGTTTCCGTATGATGAATTTCGACGAATTTATCGATCGAAACCAGTATCCCACCATGAAGTGGAGTCCTGCTTTCCTGGAAGAGCATTTTGGCAACATCGCTGCGATCCCCATGTCGGTTGCGGATATGGACCTCAAGGCACCCCCAGCAGTAATCGAAAAACTTCGAAAGCGTGTGGATCACGGGATATACGGATACGAAACCAAGCCCGAAAGCTATTTCACCGCGCTGGAGAGTTGGTACCAGAGCCGTCATGGGTGGAAAATTGACCGAGATGATCTCGAGCCCTGTCCATCGATCTTGAACGCGGTTTCGATCTTAATTTCCCAACACTCGGACGAAGGGGATGGCGTCATACTCCAACCGCCGGTTTTCTTCGAGTTCCGTATGGTCATCCGCAGCAATCGTAGGAAGATTGTCAAGAATCCCCTCAAGCTGGTCGATGGGCACTATCAAATGGATTTTGAGGATCTCGAGGCCAAAGCCTCTGACCCGAGGAACAAGATACTGATATTGTGCAATCCCCACAATCCCATCGGTAGAGTTTGGACCAAGGCTGAGTTGGCACGTGTCTCCGAAATTTGCGAGCGACACCACATCTTTGTCATCAGCGATGAAATTCACGGAGATTTCACATTCCCACCTCATCGATATACTCCCTATCTATCATTATCTAAAAATTCAGAGCAAGACGTTGTTGCCTGCATATCGCCGGCGAAAACCTTCAATATTTCCGGCATGGTGGATGCCATCACGATTATCCCCAACGAAGACTTCCGCGCACAATTCCACGATTTTGCGCACCGCCACCAGATCAACAAGACCAATGTATTCGCATCGGTCGCGACCGAGACAGCGTACCAAGAGGGTGGCGATTGGTTGGATGCATTGCTGGTTTACTTGCAAGGGAATGTCAATCTGATCAGAGAATTCTTCGATGCAAACCCTATCAAGATTTCATTGATCGAGCCTGAAGGGACTTTTTTGGTTTGGTTAGATTTCAGAGAATTGGGGTTCGATGCCAAGGCACTGGAAAATTTCCTGGCACAAGAAGCAGAGATCGCGCTGGCTCCAGGCTATTGGTTTGGGCGTGAAGGGGCCGGGTTTGCGCGCATGACCATCGGTTGCCCTCAGGCAACGGTCCAGCGTGCCCTGGACAACCTGGCTCAAGCTGTCAAAATACTGTCAAAGTAACAAGGAGAAAATTATACTCAATATCAAAGTTCTTGGCCCTGGTTGCGCCAACTGCGAGAAGCTCAGCAAAATGGTTCACGAAGCTGTGGGCTCTCTCAGTATCGAAGCTGAGATCACCAAAGTGACGAATTACGCTGAGATCGTCGAACTCGGGGTCATGTCCACTCCAGGTCTGATCGTTAACGATCAGGTTGTCAGCAGTGGGCGCGTGCCCACCATGGGCGAAGTAACAACCTTTATCACCTCAGCGCTGGATACGCCTTAACGCTATTTGATGGAGCGCCCTCTCTTTTCATGCTCCTAGCAAACCAATATGCCGACAGAAATCATCGCTTATCTAACAAACCTACTAGAAGCCGGCTGGCTGAGCCTGCTTGACTACCTGGCCGCGCATGTCATCCTATGCCTGGTACCAGCCTTCTTCATCGCGGGCGCACTTTCGGCGTTGATCCCCAAGGAAATCGTCACGCGTTACCTCGGACCCAAAGCCAGCAAATGGGTCTCCTATCCTGCCGCGGCAGTGGGCGGATTCGTCCTGGCAGTATGCTCATGCACGATCTTGCCACTGTTCGCAGGGATATGGAAGCGCGGCGCTGGTTTGGGGCCTGCGATCACATTCCTTTTCGTCGGACCTGCCATCAATATCCTGGCGATTGCCTACACGGGTGCCGCCATCGGCATGGATATCGCCATTGCGCGTATCGTCCTCTCGATCATCTTCGGGATTGGAATTGGCCTGATCATGTCCGCGTTGTTCAAAGATAAAGAAATCAAAACCGAAAGCGACCTCTTCAGCCAAAAAGCACAGATCAAACCCGCCGTTTGGGTATTCTTCATTTTGATGGTCATCACGCTCATTGCGGGCACCCTACAGATCGAGTTGCTTAAACAGAGTTACGTAACGATCCGGGTTCCATTGAATTTCTCTCCTGAAATGCTCTCAGCACTGAGTGCCATGCACCTCAACCTACAAGGCGTGTTGATCATCATTTTGTTAGTCCTGATCGCTTTGGCCGCCTCGAAAGGATTCGAGCATGTCTTAGAAGGGATTAACCTATGGACTGGGATCACACTGAGCCTGGTGGTTATCACCTTATTGGTGGCTGCACCGATTATGGATGAAACGGCCAGTCTAACAATCGACGTGACCGGCCGAACGATCGCAGTCATTATTTTGCTGGCTTCACTGGCGATCACCGCCCTGCGTGGCCTCACAAATGATGAGATCTCCAGCTGGTTATGGGAAACCTGGAAATTCGTCAAGCAAATCTTCCCCTTGCTCATCGCTGGTGTTTTTGCTGCAGGCATGGTCAAAGTGCTCATCCCCCAATCTTGGGTGCAGACCCTGGCCGGTCGTAACACCATGCTGGCAAATTTCATCGGCGTGGTCTTTGGCGTGTTCATGTATTTCCCCACCCTGGTGGAAGTGCCCATCGCCCGCATGTTCCTGGATTTGGGCATGCACCGCGGCCCATTGCTTGCTTACTTGATCGCCGACCCCGAACTATCCATCCAAAGCATTCTGGTCACCGGAAAGATCATGGGCAAAAACAAAACTGCTGTGTATGTGGTGTTGGTCTCGATCTTCAGCACTCTGGCAGGGTATATTTTTGGATTATCTTTGGCAGCACTCTGACGAACTCTGCTGCCCAATATTTCAATTGCTAAGGAGAGACAATGACAATCGAAAATAACGCACCCAAACGCCTCTCATTCCTCGACCGTTTTTTGACCCTATGGATATTTCTCGCCATGGCCCTAGGTGTCGGAGTTGGATACTTCTTCCCCCGGGGTGTAGCAGACTTTAATATGGCCGTCTCAGTGGGTACCACCAATATCCCTATCGCCATTGGCCTGATCTTGATGATGTACCCCCCTCTGGCAAAAGTCCGCTATGAAGAACTGGGCGATGTCTTCCGCAATTGGAAGATCCTGGGCGTTTCCCTGATCCAGAATTGGCTGATTGGTCCGATCTTGATGTTCGTGCTAGCGATCATCTTTCTACGGGGATACCCTGATTATATGGTCGGACTGATCCTAATCGGGTTGGCGCGCTGTATTGCCATGGTGATCGTCTGGAATGATCTCGCCAAAGGTGACCCCGAATACGCGGCTGGCCTGGTAGCCTTCAACAGCATCTTTCAGGTACTGTTTTACAGCCTCTACGCCTGGATTTTCATCACCAAGCTCCCGCCTCTCTTTGGGCTACAAGGCAGCATTGTCGAAATTACCATTGCTGAGATCGCCAAGAGTGTATTCATCTACCTAGGGATTCCGTTCCTGGCAGGAATGATCACGCGCTTTGTGCTGGTCAAAGCCAAAGGGAAAAATTGGTACCAAGAGCAGTTTATCCCCAAGATCAGCCCTATCACGCTGATCGCCTTGCTCTTCACCATTGTAGTGATGTTCAGCTTGAAGGGTGACCTGATTGTGCAGATCCCCCTGGATGTGGTGCGCATTGCGATCCCGTTGGTGATCTACTTCGTGCTCATGTTCCTGGTCAGCTTCTGGATGGGGCGCAAAATCGATGCCGGGTATGAAAAGACCACAACGCTTTCATTTACCGCAGCCAGCAATAACTTCGAGTTAGCCATCGCCGTTGCCGTGGCTGTGTATGGAATCGACTCGGGAATGGCCTTCGCGGCAGTGATTGGCCCCCTGGTGGAAGTTCCTGTGTTGATTTCCCTGGTCAATGTGGCTTTTTGGCTTCAGAAGAGATATTTCGACGCGGATAGCACGCAAATGACTGTCGATTGCCCCGAGTAATTAGCTTACCAAAACCCTAGCAGAGAAAAAGATTCGGGCTTGCGCAATGCGCAGCCCGAATCTTTTTCTCATGAACAATCGTCTGGCCTGCCCTCAGAATGCCATCCGCTGTCGCCGATCTTCGCCATCCCCACTTCGCCAGCCCGCGTTATAGCAAATTTGACCCCAATGGGACCAAAGATCTGCACAATAAACGTTGTGGCAGTTATAACGCTAATAATCAACGTTCCCAATTCCACTCCTTCAGGTCCTAAAGCGCCAAACCGCGTGCTCGATGCAATAGCCAGGCCAATGGCTACGCCTGCTTGAGATAACAAGCCTAATCCGAGGTTATTCTTAACCTGAGGTTCTGCTTTCCCCACATTTCCACCAATCCATGCACCCGTATATTTCCCAACGCTACGGAGAATTACATAGGCAACACCCAAAAATCCCATGGTTGGTAACAAATCAACCTGGAACAGTGCGCCTACTAGAGCAAAGAAAAGAACATAGATAACGGGTCCAGCTTGCTCAATCGTAAAGCGAATACATCTCCCATGCTCCTCATCGAAATTGATTACAACAAAGCCCATGACCATGGTTGTTAATATTAATGAAAATCCCATGGCTCCAGAGATGCCAACGCAAAGTAGGACAAATCCGATAGACACGGCCATGGAGTCATGCAAACTCTTCATTCGCTTCAAAATCAAATTAAGAATTGAACCAGCTGCAATGCCAACGATCAATGAACCTCCGATCTCAATGACCGGATGTTCAATCATTTGAATTAATGAGGGGGCTCCAGATCCTGTCATCAGGCTTTCGGCATAGGAAGCAGCAAAGAAGTACAACAATAAAGAAAATGCATCATCCAGGCCTACGACGGCAATCAGGGTGGTAGTTAGCGGGCCTTTCGCATCATATTCAGCCAGCACATCCACAGTGGCCGCTGGGTCAGTTGCAGCAGAAATTGCCCCAAAGATCAAGGCAATATGGAGTGAATTTGTGATCAAATATATACCCCCCGCGACCAGAAGAAATGTTACAACCGATTCAAATAACAAAAATAGCAGGATCGAGCGGCCTTTCTTTCTCAATTCATCGATCCTAAGGTGACTACCCATATCGAAACCGATCAACCCCAGGGCAATTTCACTGATAAATGTAAGTTCTTTGTTCAATTCTAGTGGGATTAGATTCAGAAACGAATTCCCCAATAACATCCCCATAATAATAAAACCCACCACCTGAGGGAGTCCTAATCGCTGAAAAATTTTGCTACCAAGAAATGTCGCCGCAAGTAGAAGTCCAATGGTTGTAATGATATTGGGCTGATAATGGATGCCAAGGGATTCAAAAAATGTTTCCATGTTCCCTACAGTACCTCATATTCGAATGCATTTCCTAGGTTGTTTGGGAATTTCTGGGGTAGTCCCCAGAGATTCTGTTTCTAAGGTATCAGTATACCGATGAGCGCAAGCAAGGAAAAGTGACAAAGGTCACGGCAGGCGAGTGGAGAAATCGTCTATTGTGTAAGTCCCTTGAACCTCGATCCGGCTGAGATAGTAGATCGTCCCCCAGGTATGTTTCGACGATTCCCCCAGACCTACCGCGCTGTAATATCCAAATTCCGCCAATTTGTCGGCGATTCCTCCGTTCATGGAACCAAACGGATAAGCAAAGGTCGTCACCCTGACTTCCAAGGCCTCTTCGAGATCGAGCCGAGATTGCAGCAACTCGACCCGCAGGTTCTCATCTGGCAGAGTGGTCAAATCTTGGTGAGTCATCCCCTGGCTCCCGACCTGCCAACCCAGGGCCGTCATCTCAGAGATTTGCTCTGGCGATAGAAATCCATCCGAATGCAAACGGTTGCCCGTCAAATAGAGCACCCCGACAAAACCCATCTCCTGCAAGATCGGAAATGCCTGTTCGTAGATGCTGTCATCACAATCATCGAAAGAGATCACCACCGGCTTGGCAGGCAATGCCCCCCCGTTGATCAGCACCAGGACGAACTCGGAGATAGTGATGGCGTTGTACCCTTGCTCACGCAAGTACTTCATCTGCTCTCGAAACTCATTTGGCGAAACAGAATATCGGCTCGGCGGATCGCTTTCCGCAATGCGATAATACAGAAGTATGGGTGCCACCAGCTCGCCCGGGGAATGGTTCACCAAAGTGGCCGTGGGGGTGTAAACTGGTGTTGGTGTGAAAGAAGGAGTAAATGTCAATGTTGAAGTGGGTACCTGGGTTGAGGTGGCTGTGCTTTCTACCTCTGTGGGGGTAGTCGATACCTCAAGGGTTGGATTCACCCCAAAGGGAGACAGTGCTTCCTTTTCATCGGTGGGAGGAGCCTGCAAAGTGCAAGCGGAGGTCAAAAGCAGGAAAAATCCTAAAATCAGGACGATATTTTTCATCGATGCTCGATTTGATGACCGGCTGCCAGGAAGGCCTGGATGGCCTCCTCTAATTGGGCCGCTTTGACCAGTAGATAGTCCGTGTCGAATGTGGAAAGGACGAATATGCTGACACCCGCCTGTGCCAGCGTGCTCGACAGGGATGCCAGCACGCCCACCATAGAGAACTCCAACGGACCGGCAACCTTGATGGCCCGCCAGCCTGGCTCGTTGCGAACATTTGCGGGGATATTGTCGCCCTGGCAGACCAGGGTAAGCTCATCGGGTGTGCGAATGAGCGCGGTAAGATCACCGCCTTGCGCCCATGTGTCATATGGGATGGGTGCATCAGGAGGAAACTGACAGATGGTATATTCGTTGAGTAGTACCTCGAGTGTAAATTTCATATCCAACCCATACATTTAGCAAAAATCAATCAAAAAGAAACACTTCCACCAACTCTCCCGCTGAGAGCCCCGTCGCATCAGCAGGGATCTTGAGCAATCCGTCGGCGCGCGAGAGCGTGAAGATCAGGTTGCTCATGCCGAAAATGGGCTCAGCAAGCCAGGCCTCACCCTCCCCCCCAAGGGGGATAGTAGAGGGCCGTAACAATTTCACCGGAACCCAATCTTCACGTCCGGCCTGGGAGGCTAGATTTATGGTCAGCGTCGCTTGCACTCGCGGCTGCGGACGAGTGGTTTTCTCCCCCTGGAGGGCTTTGATCGTCGGGACGACGAACAAGTAGGTGTTGACCAGAGCGCTGACTGGGTTACCTGGTAGACCAATCATTGGGACACCTTCGCAGACTGCCAGGATAGTCGGCTTTCCAGGGCGAGTATTGACGCCATGCACCAGCACGCCAGGTTTGCCCAGCTCATCCAGGATCTGCGAAGTCAAGTCACGCGAGCTGGCCGATGATCCAGCTGTGACCACCACCAAATCGCATTCAGCTTTGGCGCGCTCGGCTGCGGCGTACATCTCTGGGTGGGTGTCTGGGATGATGCCATACTGCACGGGCTCTCCTCCGGTATTCTCAACCGCAGAGCTCAAGGTGTAGGCATTGATATCGCGCACCTGCCCAGGAGATGGTTTCTGGCTGGGATGGATGACTTCGTCCCCACTGGAGAGAATGCCCACCTTGGGCTTACGGGCCACGGTTACTTCGGTGAAGCCCAGGGCCATCAAACCGCCAATTTCTGCGGGGCGCAGACGAGTTCCCTGAGAAATGACTTCCTGACCATCTTGGACATCTTCCCCGATTTCGATAACGTTCTCTCCCACAGCGACAGCCCGTAGTATTTCCATTTCATTGGAACGCGCGGATTGGGTGTATTCCAGCATCACCACGGCGTCGGCGCCATTTGGGAGCATCCCACCAGTGTGGATCAGCACGCACTTGCCTCTCGAGAGGGAAATCGCAGGCGCAGCGCCCATGGGGACCTCGCCCATCAGCTCCAAATAGACTGGCAGACTCTCACTCGCCCCAAAGGTATCGGCTGCCTTTACTGCGTAACCGTCCACAGTGGTGCGCGGGAATTCGGGCAAGGGGTGAGGAGCGGTCACTGGGGAAACCAGCACCCGCCCCAAAGCGCGTTCCGTCTCAACTAGCTCGGGAACAGGATCTGCTTGAATAGTATCGAGCAGCTTCTGGAGGGCGTCGGCCGGAGGGAGAAGAGTTAAGAATTCAGGCATTAAGACATCTCCAAATTTTGGGGTACGAAGCGTGCATAGCACACTTCGTACCCCAAAATTTGATTTGTTCGATAGATGGACCTAGGCTGCTAATGAGTCCAATAAGAAAAGGTCAGCAGATAGACGGTGATGCCATAGGTCAGGATGGCGGTCAGGTTGAGGGCGCGCCAGTGCGGCTTGGCTCCGGCTGCGATGCGCGTCAGATACCAGATCAGGAAGAGACCTAATGGCAAAGCCAAAAAGGCTGGCATGGCGATATCGTTGGGTAAACCCAACAGTAAGGCCACGCCCAATAACAGGAAAGACGAGAGAACCAGCAAGTTGATCAGACGCATCCCTCGCTGCCAGCCCAGTCGAATCAAGAGCATCGGGCGATCATGTTTGAGATCCTGGCCATAGACCTGGAACTCGAAAACCACTAACATGGCATAGTGTAGTAAGGTCAATGGGAATGTACTCATCGAGACAAGCCTGTGGAGACCCCCACCCTGAAGCATAAAGGCCAATGCAGGGACGAAATTTGCCAATACGATTGAAGGGACCAAACCGCGATAGATGCTATCCGCCAGGCGGAACGGCGGCAGCGCGGAGACGTACGCTCCCAAGGCAATCTGCGCCATGACAATAAACGTTCCACCAGACGCTGAGCCAGAGCGGATCAACACAATGCTGAAAGTCGTCATCAGGGTTAGCGCGGTGATACCAACCCAAAGGGGGATATCCCGAACCAGTCGCTGCTCGCCGGATTGGCTTTCATTGGGTGCCTCTCGAAGACCAGTGAAATAGGCGTACAAGGTATGTGCGCTTAGCTGCAAGCTGATCACCCATGCCAAGCCTAGTGCGAAAGCATTTACACTAAGGGTTGCGCCCAGATAGCGGGCGATACCAACGCCGAGGGTATACAAAAGCGTAGCATCCAACAATAGCAAAGGCCGGGATATTCGGAGAAGATTTCGAAAATTTATCATAAAAATCGTTAACAAATTTGAACGTTCAACCGTTAAAACGCTCTAACGTTTCACGGATTTCGCGCTGGTGGATCTGATTGTGGCGGTACATCAGTTTGACGATATCTTCGATCCGCGCCATACCCAACCAGGGGTGGCGGCCGGTTTTTTCGAGGTCTTCGTCGCTGAACTGGGATACCTTCTGGATGGTGTCCTCTCTTGCAGCCAGAAACTTAGCCATCATCTCATCAGGGGATACCCCCTCGAGTTTTCCGGCATTGTATTCGTTATACGAATCTAGATCAAAATTCTCAGGGGAACCCTCGCCTGTCTCAACTATTCTTTCGATCAGTCGCAACATGCTGCTTTCAGCCATCACAAAATGGGCCAAGATCTGGCTAATCGTCCAGGAGGCTCCTTCAGTGTAGATTTCCACATCCCATTGGTCGGGAGTAAGCGCGTCAAAGAAATCTTTTGATCTTGTGGCCGAACTTCGCAGACGCTTGTTTAGATGCTCACTTCGTTTACTCATAGGATCAGTCTCTCCACAAATACATTGATCACCAATATTCGCGAGATAGTATACCCTAAGAGGATACCGATAGGCAGTCAGCGCCGACTGTGCCGCTGTCACACAAACCGCACGCGGGTGGTATAATCCGTCGGTCTTGTGAAAACATCAAGGAGAAAATCTATGGCTGACCCCCGATTAGTCAAATTAGCCAAATTATTAGTTAATTATTCTGTGAAGATCAAACCCGGTGACTGGGTTTTGGTACGTGGCGATGTGATCGCCGAACCCCTGGTTTCAGAGGTCGTTCGAAATGTAGTCAAAGCTGGCGGCAACCCCTCTGTGCAACTGTCCAGCGATGACCTCAACGAAGCTTTCATGGCTGAGGCTAGTGAGGAACAACTCAACTGGGTTTCCCCAGTAAATAAGTTGCTCTATGATGAGGCAGATGTGCTCATGGCAATCCGGGGCACATCGAATACCCGCGCCCTGACTGGTATCGACCCGGAAAAAGAACGCATCCGTGCGGTGGCTAATCGCGACCTCACTGAAACCTATATGCGCCGTTCGGCGGCTAAAGAGTTGCGCTGGGTGGGCACCCAGTTCCCCTGTCCGGCTTATGCTCAGGAAGCCGATATGAGCCTGCGAGATTACGAAAATTTCGTCTATGCGGCCACCTTCTGCGACAAAGACGACCCCATTGCTGAGTGGCAGCGCATCCACGACGAACAGCAGAAAATCATCGACTGGCTGGTGGGCAAGAAGATCGTCACGGTAAAAAGCCCCAACGCCGACCTGACCCTTTCCATCGAAGATCGCACCTTCATCAACTCCGATGGCGAGAAGAATATGCCCAGTGGGGAGATCTTCACCGGTCCCGTTGAAGATTCTGCCAATGGCTGGGTGGAGTTCACTTATCCGGCAATTCGCAGCGGACGCGAGGTCGAAGGTGTGCGCCTGGAATTCAAGGATGGCAAGGTCGTCAAGGCCAGCGCCGAGAAGAACGAAGAGTATTTGCTCTCGCAACTCGAGACCGATGAGGGCGCAAAATACCTGGGGGAGTTCGCGATTGGCACAAACTATGGCATTCAGCAGTTCACCAAGAGCATCCTCTTCGATGAGAAGATCGGCGGCACTTTTCACATGGCTGTGGGCGCTGGCTACCCTGAAACCGGCAGCCAGAACAAATCCAGCATCCACTGGGATTTCATCTGCGACGTCAAGGAAGACAGCGAGATCCGTGTAGATGGGGAGTTGCTATATAAAGATGGGGAGTTTCAAATCTAGTTTTAAAATGAGCGTGCAGCAGCACACTCATTTTTTTTCGTTCATTCGTTGGCTAAAATATTCTTATACAGCTTTCTCATCTGTCTGGCGATATTTCTCCAGGCGTAATCCTGTGCGAAGGCGGCTGCCTGTCCAGAGAGCTTGTCGTGTAGCTCGCGATCTTCGAGCAAAGTGGTCAGGCGCTCGCTTAGGGCATCCATATCGCCTACGTTGATATGATAGCCCGTGACACCATCTTGCACCAGGAAGGCCAGCCCGCCCACCTGAGAAGCCACCACCGGGGTTCCGCAAGCCATGGCTTCTAGCGCGACCATTCCAAAGGATTCATAATGTGAAGGCATGATCACTGCCTCTGCAGCTGAGTAATAGTAAGGCAGAGTCTCCTGGCTGCGGCGGCCCAAAAAGGCCACAAAATCATCCAATCCATTCCTGGTGCTCATGGCTTGCAAGCGGGACATCTCGTCCGTCATCTCTGCGCGTTTGGCGTGAGGATCGCCGCCAATGATAGCTAAATACAATCGATGATCGCGAAGAGTGCCTTCCCTGGCCATCAAACCGATCGCCTCGATGAGGGTGTCGATTCCTTTGAGCGGCTCGATGCGCCCCACGAACAGCAGCATCTGGTTGTCAGGCGGAATGCCGATATATTCTTTGGCCTCATCGGATGGAATTGGATAGAAATGGCAAGTATCCACACCAGGAGGGATGATCTCAATCTTGTCCGTATCCGCCTGATAGAGCCATTGCAATTGGGCTTTTTCAGCAATGGTGGCCGCAATAACCCGATCCGCCTTGCGCAGTACTTCATATTCACCTTCGAGACGATAATCCCCCTCAGCCTCCTGCTCGTTTTGGGCGATGCGCTGTTTCATCAACCCCAAGGTATGGAACATGTGCACCACCGGCACGCCCCAAACTGCTTTCAGTTCCTGCGCCGCAATACCCGACATCCAATAATGGCTGTGAATGAGATCGTACCTGAAGTTTTTTTTCTCAGCAAATGCCAGAATGTTCTCAACAAACGTTGGGATATATTCGGCAAGCTCTTGCTTGGGTAGCGGGACTTCAGGGCCCGCGGGCACATGCACAACCCGGTTGCCATACCCCAGATCATGAGATACGTGCGGAACATGTTCGTCTTGGGAGCGAGTATACACATCAACAGCGATTCCCATGCTGCCCAATTCGCGCGTCAGCTCGCGCACATAGACATTCATCCCCCCGGTATCTTTCCCGCCCAAGATCGCCAATGGACAGGTATGGTACGAAAGCATTGCTATGCGCATATTACTTTAATACCATTACTCCCAGAAAAACCACAGCGTTCACCTATATCCTTCTAACTTTCTCACTTGCATACTTGCTCACTTGCCCACATGCTTGGTATAATCCTGCCCGCGCCACTGTAGCTCAACGGTAGAGCAATCGCTT
>CAYWIC010000133.1:0-14908 GCA_964458115.1 uncultured Anaerolineales bacterium
TTTGCTGTTTTGAGGAGGGTCTAGCACCCTTTTTGCAGTAGAGTCTATTTAGAAATGGGATGAATATTTCGGAGATGCACTCAACATCAGATCATTTCTCCTGATGAATGAGAGTAATATTGTCTATCTTGATGTCGATATCGGAAGTTCCTAATTCCATAACGAACCGGGCGACGCTGTCTGTATCAGTTGTCATTCTAAAGTGGAATTGATAGAGGATTGGATCGGTTGAAATTGTAAACGTTTTGCCCCCATATGTGGCGTAATCGCCTCTGTCACGCTGCAGTGCTACATTGATCGAGCGGGGTTCATCTGCCGAGGCAGTGAATTCAACAAGATATGTTTCCTCCGAGAACAATTCCACCATTGATTGGATCAATTGAATATGCCAGATTTCTTCACCCTTTTGCGTGATGCTGATATGTAGTATCCCGTTGTCAGTTGTAAATTGCGCTTTTGCCCCACCATCACTGTTGATGTAGCTGTTCTAGCCATTTAGGCCGTCGGTGAAATCGCCGTTTTGGAGGAGATTATCAGTTGATGACCCTTCAGGCGCTGAATGCGATTCAATCGAAGCCTCAATCCTCTGCTCATCTACAAAGATGAGCACGCAAGCTTCATAGGGCTCGAGTGATACATTCATTGAACTGATATCGTCTGCCAGTTCGCATTTTCCGGTTTCAAAAACATCGACTAGAGCAGAATATGCCGATACTTGCGCTTGAAGTGGGGCGAGATCAATGGTTGCTATAACGGGTTGATCGCCAAAATTCAGCGCCGAAATTACGATACTGTCTTCACTATGGGTGGCATACGAATTGATTCGCGAATTGTTGTTATTGATCAATATTTCTAGCATAGAATCATTGTCAATGTAGTTTTCGCGCGCATTTATCAAACTGGCAAAATAGGACTCTAGCTTATCTGGATCGTTGGTCACTCCTGCCATTCGGATAATTTGACCATGTTCAGCTCCACCATAAATCAATGGAACTCCAGGAATCGTAAACACCAGGGTGTGGGCAAGTTTCGATCGCTCGATATCCAATATTTCGGCCGCGCGCGGTAAATCATGATTCTCAATAAAGCGCAAAGGTAAGGCACGGGGTGGGTATTTATCTGTTAGTATCTCATTTAATTGGCTAATAGATTTCCAACCAATTAGGACGCCCGGCAAACCATCCTTATCGGACCAATTTCGCAAACGCCAATCGTAAACAGAGGCAAAACGATCATCAAAAAGGATATTTTTATCATGTTCGTTGGAGGGGGTGAATTCGAATGTGCCTCCAGCAGCCGGGGTTTCCCCTAAAAGAAATATTTCTGGTTTGATATTTTTTAGACGGTTGGTTAGGTTTAGCCAAAAAGTGTCTGAGCGTTGTTCAACGCCCCAGGCTACATCCAAACGGTATCCGTCGATATCGTAGTTGATCACCCAATACTCAGCCACCCGGATCAGGTATTCTTGGACTTCAGGATTATCGACGTTCAAGTTGGGGAGATGATCCCAATCAAAATAAAAGTCAAAGGTTGAATTTCCAGGAGTGCCATGCCACAAATAGTAATCAGCATATGGAGATTGGTCTTTATTCGCAAGTACATCTTGCATGAAAGGGTGCTCTGTCCAGGTGTGGTTGAAAACTAAATCCAGTACAACTCGGATGCCTTTTTCATGGGCCACATCTACAAATTTCTTGAAATTGCCCTCGTATCCAAGCCATTGGTGGATCTGGTAGTAATCCTCTGTCCAATACCCCATGCCATCTCCCTGGAATATGGGAGTAAACCAAACTGTGTTCACACCCAGATCAACCAGACGATCCAGATAGTTAGTCGCGGCAATAAATCGATCATCATGTGACTTGTTCCAATCATAGGGATTGATTTCATACAAGTTCATATGATTGATCCAGTTGGCGTGGTGATCATTTGTGTTGACATACGCACCCACTTCGTCAACAGTGATCAATCTGCGCGCGGTAAAGGTGTTTTTGTTTGTATCCTGTGCGGTGACATTGATAAAATATTCTCCAACAGTATCAGGGATAGTAACAGTAATCTGCTCGCCGCTAGTTTCAGACAATTCCAAGGGTTCTGGGTTGGTATCGTCTTGCCACCAAGCAAAGCTAAGGGTAGATCCTGATGGGGAGGTACCTATGGCCTTGAAAGTCCCCTGTTTGCCGCCAATCGAGCTTTCGATCTCCACATATGGGTATTCGTTAGGATCTCCCGAGAAATTTGGTATGGAAATCTGAGGATGAGCTAAAGGATTCGGCGCAATGTGTATTGGTTCTGTCTTGGTGTTTTTCCATGAATGGAGATCATCATTGATATGTAGTTGGTTTGAAAAAGCAGAACCAACAACCATCAATAGTAGTGCGAGTAACCAGCCGGATTTTTTTGAAGGCATTGTAATTGCTCTGGGTACATAAATTTACAACTTGCTGATTAAACCTGGTCAATCCCCCTTTAGCAGCCCGTGGCGGATCGCCCAGGCCGCAGCTTCGACGCGCCCGTTGAGATTGAGTTTTTCGAGCACATTACTCAAATGCGATTTCACGGTGTGGGGCGAAATGTTGAGCTTATCCCCGATCTCTTTGTTGCTCATCCCGCGTACCACCAATCGGAGAACATCCCGTTCTCGCGAGGTGAGTTCGTGCTGGTCGTTCTGATCTTCATAATCGCTGGGAGAGGGGAATCCTTGTGAGAGGGCAGTAAACTCATTGAGCAATTTTGCTGTCATTGCCGGATTTAGAATTGCTTCGCCAGCGTGGACACGATGAATACTATCAAGCAATTCTTGGCTGGTGGTATCTTTGAGTAAATATCCCCGCGCGCCGTATTGCAGCGCTGCGAAAAGATCTGCGTCGGTATCCGACACTGTTAGCATGATGATTTGAATCTCTGGGTGTACCTCGCTGATCTGCCGGGTGGCTTCGATGCCATTGACCTCTGGCATGTGCACATCCATCAGGATGACATCCGGTCTGTGCTCATCGGCCAGAGCAATAGCCTGCTCGCCGTTTTCAGCCAGACCAGCTAAGGTGATCCCGGGAGCATTTCTCAGAATTCGAGCGATGCCTTCCCGAAACAGGTTATGGTCATCTGCAAGTAGAACCTTGATCATGATTCTTTGGGAATGGTGACTGTGAGGTGAGTGCCTTCCCCAGGGCTGGTAGCCAGCGATAGGGTTCCGCCTATGGCTTGAGCGCGTTCTCGCATGGTTGTCAATCCATAGCTGCGGTGTTCGCGCTCACTATAGTCGGCTGTGGGAAAACCAATGCCATCGTCGGTAATACTCAACTCCAGAGCGCGAGATGTTGATGTGAGATTCACAGTTGCCAGACTGGCCCGAGCATGTTTGCGGATATTGGTGAGCGCTTCCTGGACGATGCGAAGAAGTTGTAAGGCGATTTCGGGTTCGATGGCAAGTTCAGCAGGGTGGACATGATAGTGGATTTCGATGCCGGTTTGGCGGACGAACTCACGCGTGTAATTTGCAAGCTGTGCGCTGAGCTCCGCGGGTTCGTCAATATTCATGCGTAATCCGTCGATGGCTTCGCGTACATCGACATATGCTGCGCGAATACTCTTGCGCAGCGCTTGGACTTCGTCTTTGGCACTGGTGTTTTGCTTTTCTTCGATCAGGCTTTCCACCTGTTCTGCTTGAAGATTAAGGAATCCCAAAGTTTGTGCCAGGCCATCGTGGAACTCTCGTGAGAGGCGGTGGCGCTCTTCGAGAACCGCCATCTGGCTGAGTTGTTCGTAAAGTTGGGCATTACGGATCGCTAAAGCGATCTGATGGGCAACAGCGGAAAGTAATTCCAGATGACGTTCGTTGATGGCCTGTGGACGCCGGCTGCCCAAGAATAATGCCCCCATGATCTTCCCTTCGGTTATAAGTGGGGAGGCGGCTGCTGACTGGATTGAATGGTTTGGTGAATTAATTTCTGTTTGAAAAACCGGGAGATTGTTTTGATGCGCTTCTTGGGATAATCGCAATCCTAGGCTAAAACGAACGTCTGAAAGAGAGTCTCCCAATTCGTGTTGTGCCAAACAGGTCCAAGCTTGAGTAACATCATCAAAGAGGAAGAGCGCCCCAGCTTGGGCATCCCAGCCCGAAACTGCGATATCGAGGATTTGTCTGGATAGATCTTCTAGCGTGCCTGGTGTGGTCAGCGGATCTGTAGAAATAGCCCTGTCTAGGGATTTCAACGTGCTGATACGTTGGGTGCGGATGCGTAAGTTTTCCAGTGCACCAGAGATCACCGCGCTGAGGATATTCAATAGGCGGATATGATCTTCTGAAGGGCCTTCGACAGTGGGAAAATAGGCCGTGATCACGCTGGTACGTTCTTTCTCTAGGGTGACTGGCAGGCATACCAGCGAGGCGATGCCATCTTCTTGCGCGATCGGAAGCAGACCTTCGAAGAGAGGGCAGTCCTGATCGGCCCTGGCATGCAATGTGTTGCAATTGCGGCAGCGTTCAGCGTTGATGCCAATCTCGATGCGTTCTCGCAAGGCAGATAGGTACGTATCGCTAAGTCCCCAAGCCATATCCAGGTTTAGCCGGTCTGAATTCTCATCGAAGGTGACGATTGTCGAGGCCTGAGCTTCCGTGAGTTGGATGGGTGCGCGCGTTGCCAGCTCTAAGATATCGTGCTGACTGTCGGCCGCAGCAACCTGTTCACCAAGATTGTTGAGATTGAGAAGTTGTTGGTGGCGCTCTTCCAGTTCATCATAGGCTATTTGAAGTTTTTTTTCAGCCTGGAAGCGCCGAAAAGCTGCCTTAGAGATCCAGGTAAGTCCCAACCAGGCCACCAGACTTCCGGTGAGACTGTAAATAAAGACCTCTATCCATACCTGCCATACCCCGATGACCGAGCCAGTGGTATAGCTGACGAACAAGCTGTGCAAAAACGCTAAAAAAAATACCCCTGGAAACACCAACCACCTAATCCCTCGTAAGTTGATGTATAACTCTTGTGACCAAAGTTTAGAAACTGTTTCCCTAATTCTGTCTATCGACATAATTTGCATGGAGTAGGTACAATACAGTTTGAGAATAAGACTAATGTTATCACAAATGTTGGCGCAATCCACAGGACAGTCTCTGGGTCTCTGCCAATTTCCACGGCGGCCTAGTCTCTAGCCTCACCAGGGAATGCCAGCAAGTTCCCTGAGATCCACATTTTTATTTTATCTCCCCCTAATGTAAGAGTGTTACCCTAAATCACGTCAAACCTGGCACCATAGAAAATCACTTGAGCACATATTATGAATGCGAAATATTTTCCTCGAATTGCATCACCCCTCTCCCGCAGAGAGTTTCTAAAGCTTTCAGCTGCCAGCGTTGGTGGTTTGGCTTTGAAACCCTGGCGGAGGTTATTTCAACTGGAAGATTTCCCGCAGACTGAAAAGTTAGGGCGGGTTTGTTTTGGCCGCATTGATGTCAAGGCGCAGCCCGATTATGATAGTCAGACTGTGAGCGTTTTATATGAGGATGCCGTTGTGCCCTGGCTGCAAGAGGTTTCCGGCCGGTGGCCGTACCGCAACAATCAGCGTTGGGTTGAAACTCCCGAGGGATATATTTGGTGTCCTTATTTGCAACCCGTCAAAAATGAACTTTCCACGCCAGTCGATTTCTTGCCGCAGATGGGTGATCAACCTGGGTTGTGGGCAGAAGTCAGTGTGCCCTATGTGGATGCCATCATTGCCAATGGGCCGCCGCGTTCTGCCTGGTGGCAGTACCGTCAAGAAAATGGTCAGCCTTTTCGCTTCTATTATAGCCAGGTGCTATGGATCGACCAGATGAAGACCGAAAGCGATGGTAGCGTCTGGTACCGGGTTAACGAGCGTTATGGCAACCCAGGAGATATCTTCTGGTGTCCGGCGGCTGCCTTTAGGCCACTCACACCAGAGGAGCTCACACCAATCAGCCCTGAGGTCGAAGATAAGCGCATCGAGGTCGATATCAACTGGCAGACTCAAACCGTGTCATGCTATGAAGGCAATACAGAAGTTTATTTTGCTCGCATATCCTCAGGGAAAGCTGAAGGTGCAACGCCGTTGACCCCTGCAGTCTCCCCCGGTTTCATGATCTGGCGAAAACTGTTCTCCCTGCACATGGGCGGCAACACGGCTGCAGGGAGCTGGGATGTGCCAGCTGTAGGCTGGACATCGCTTTTCCACGGAGATGGCGTAGCCATCCATTCAACCTATTGGCACAACAATTATGGTGAGCCCATGTCGCATGGCTGTATCAACGCTCACCCAGAAGATGCCAAGTGGATCTTCCGCTGGGCCAACCCAGTGGTCTCCTTCGAGACTGGCGATTTCACAGTTTTTGGTGAGGGCGGAACACGAGTAATTGTCAACGAATGGTAAGGGTTTTCGACAAACAAGGTGTGGGTTGATACGCCCTATCACACTTTTTTTGAAGAAGACGAAATTGTTAATGTAGCAAAGGAATAATAAAAGGTTTAGTATGGACGCATCGAATATTGGCCTCGGCCTCGCATTTTTGGCTGGCCTGGCATCTTTTTTGTCCCCGTGCGTGTTTTCCCTGGTACCAGCCTATATTGGCTACCTGGGAGGACGCTCCGTGGCCTCTGCGGAAAGCGGAGAGACGAACCGTTGGTTGACCTTTAGCCATGGGCTGGCCTTCGTCTTGGGGTTCAGCGTGGTATTCATTCTCTTGGGTGTTGCCACCTCCGCGCTTGGCGGGTTGTTGTACGATCTGCGTACCTGGTTAGCAAAAATTGGCGGTGTCGTCGTGGTCATTTTCGGTTTACACATGACCCATATCATTCGCATCCCTTTTTTGGAATATGACCTGCGCCCACAGAGCCAACCCGACCGCCAGCGTGGTTACCTCTCATCAGCGCTTATGGGCGTTTTCTTCTCAGCAGGTTGGTCTCCTTGTGTGGGTCCCGTTTTGGGTGCCATTCTGACGCTCTCCCTGAGCGGCGGTTCGGTGTCTCAAGGTGCCGGTTTGCTGACCTCCTACTCGGCCGGCCTGGCAATTCCATTTTTGATTGCAGCGTTAGGCGTCGGTTGGGTGACCGCCGTCTTGCGTCGCTATGGCAAGGTGATGCGCTATACCGAGATGGCCATGGGCGTGTTGCTGATCGTCGTAGGCGTGATGCTGTTCTTGGGGACCTTCGAACAACTGGCCCGCTTTGGTGTTTTCGTAGATTTCGGTCTCTAGAGGGTTTCAAATGCGCCGATTCGCAGCTTTGATTGCCGGCATCATTGCCGGGGTAGGGATTGGGTTGTTGGTGATTGGATTCCTGCGCGATGAAGATTCGCCGACCATCAGTGAAGCGCTTAGCGAAGCAGAATCTGCTGATACCCTGGCGTTGGACGCTCCTGCTCCGGGATTTGAGTTGGAATCTCTTTCTGGAGAGTTAGTTCGGCTCGAAGATTTTCGTGGTCGACACGTACTGTTGAATTTCTGGGCCACTTGGTGCGGTCCTTGCCGCCTAGAGATGCCCGCCTTCCAGGATCGCTTCAATGAGCACGTTGGCGATCTTCAAATCGTGGCAGTCAACTTCGATGAACCCCAGCATGAAGTCCAGAATTTTGTTGATGAACTCGGCCTTACTTTCGAGATCCTCCTTGATCCCGGGGCAGAGATTCAACGTTTATACCAGGTGCGAGGGTATCCTACTTCTTATTTTGTCGATGCCGAGGGTATTATTCGAGTGATCCATATCGGTTTGATGACCGAGGGGCAATTGGACGATTACCTTACAGAGTTAGGGCTGAACGAATAAACGTGTACCAAAATTCGTGCTGCGCGCGCATGGTAGCCAAGGAGCAATCATTTGCTAAAAGTAACCTTGTTCGGTAGAAAAGTCTGTCATTTATGCGACGAGGCCGAGGCAGCCTTGGCCTCGCTTCAAGATCGTTTTCCTCACGAGCTGGTGATCATCGATATCGATGGCAGCCCAGAACTCGAGGCGGCCTACGGCATCGATATCCCAGTTGTGGAAGTTGGCCCCTATACCCTCAAAGCCCCGTTCGATGTACGTGAATTAGAGATGACCCTGGGGGCAGCCAGTGATCGCGCCAGACAATTGCATCAGGTTGGCGATGTAAGATATAAAAAACGAAAACAACGCGGACAAAAGATTTCCGGTGCGGATCGATTTGCCTTTTGGTTCTCCCGGCGTTATATGCTGGTGTTTAACCTATTCGTTCTGATCTACGTTGGTTTACCTGTCTTAGCCCCAGTTTTCCAGCAGGCAGGTATGACGACTCCCGCCCGCGTGATCTATTGGGCTTACGGAGGATTGTGCCACCAACTCTCTTATCGTTCATTCTTCATCTTTGGAGACCAACCCGTCTACCCACGCGCCGCCGCGGAGATCGATGGCATCCAAACCTTCAACCAGGCCACAGGTCTCGACGAGAATTCGATTATCCCTGCCAGGGAATTTCTGGGAAATGACCAGGTCGGCTATAAGATCGGTCTTTGCCAGCGCGATCTGGCCATTTATGGTGCCATATTGCTTTTCGGACTGCTCTTCGTCCTGACAGGGAAAAGCATCAAGTCGTTGCCTTGGTGGGTGTGGCTCCTGTTAGGGATTTTCCCCATTGGGCTAGATGGCGGCTCCCAGTTGGTAGGGATGTTCGTTTCAGCCTTCGATGGGTCATTTTGGGATCTTCTAGCCCAGCTCTTTCCTCCACGTGAAAGCACGCCATTTCTACGCGTACTGACCGGGTTTTTGTTCGGGTTCACCACAGCCTGGTTTGGTTATCCGATGGTCGAAGAAACCATGATCGAAACGCGTCTGATGCTTACCAAGAAGTTTGCTCATTTAAAGAACGTTGAACGTTCAAACGTTTAACGTTCAACGCTACCATGCCTTTTCACCAAGTTGATACCATTCGATATTTCACATTTGATGCTTTCGACTCAACTGCCCTGACGCATGCAGTTTTCACTCGTCGAGGCGGCTTGAGCCCCAAACCTTGGGAGTCGCTCAACGTCGGGGCTAGTGCCATGGTGTTGGACGATCATCAACGCGTTCGGGACAACCGCATTCTGGCGTTCCAAGCCTTAGGACGGGACCCTGATTCAATGTACGATGTCTGGCAGGTGCACAGCGCAGATGTGGTATGTGCCGATCATCCTCGACCGGGCAATGTGCCGCATGTCAAAGCAGATGCCATTCTGACTGATAATCCAGCTGTAACCTTGTTCATGCGCTTTGCTGACTGCGTGCCGATCTTACTCCATGATCCTGTTCGGCGAGTTGTCGGCGTTGTGCACGCAGGTTGGCAAGGCACAGTGCGCAAGACGCTCAGCGCAACCCTCGAAGCCATGCGTGATCGATATCAGTGTCAGCCAGGGGATATTATAGCTGCAATAGGACCCTCGATCGCTGCCCATCATTATCCTGTGGGGGACAAGGTAGTTTCCCAAGTTCAGAGAGCTTTTGGCGAATTCACAAATTTTTTATTGCCCACGCGGGATGGCGCGGTACAATTTGATCTGTGGCGCGCCAATGAGCTTTTATTGAAGCAGGCTGGAGTGCATCAGATCCAAATATCTGGGATTTGCACGGCCTGCCACATAGAGGATTGGTTCTCACACCGAGCAGAAAAAGGACAAACGGGTCGCTTTGGAGCCCTGATTGCATTGAATGAGTAAAATCACGTGATCGCACCACTTATAGAGACGATTCGGAACAACTACCATGTAGTAGTGGAGAAGATTTCTGCTGCAGCAAACTCAATTGGCCGTGGTGCTGCTGATATCAAGTTGATCGTTGTTACCAAGGGACACTCCGTTGAAGTGACCCAGGCTGCCATCGAAGCTGGCGCAAAATACCTGGGCGAAAATTACGTCCAGGAGGCCTTGGCCAAAATGGTTGCATTACCGGACGCGGAAGTCGAATGGCATATGATCGGCCACGTCCAGAGTCGCAAGGCGCGTGATGTCGTAGAGAATTTTGCCTGGATGCACTCCCTTGACCGCCTCAAGCTAGCCCGTCGGTGCGACCAGTTTGCCGCCCAAGCCGGTGTACGTATCCCAGTCTTGTTGGAATGCAACGTCAGTCGGGAAGCTTCGAAGCATGGCTGGTCGGCTTGGGATGAGATGCGTTGGCCGCAGTTTGCTGAGGAATTAGCTCCCGTTTTCGAGTTGGACCATCTGGAAGTACGCGGCTTGATGACCATGCCGCCATTCTTCCCAGATCCTGAAGATGCCCGGCCATATTTCGAGAAGCTCCGCCGGTTACGTGATTATTTGAAAGAAACCTTTTCTCACGTTGACTGGAAAGAACTCTCGATGGGCATGAGTAATGATTTCGAAGTTGCTATCCAAGAAGGTGCGACTATCATTCGGGTTGGAACTGCTATTGTAGGTGCACGATCTTACGGTAGAATAGAGCGATAAAGAAATTGAGTCTCTAAGAATTGTTGGTATGATATCCCAAAATCTGGACACCCCACAACGTTTCACGGAGACCCAAAAATCTCGTTTAGGAGTAACCGTTTGATAATTTTTCTCATCCAGCTTGTAGACATCGTTGTTCGGTTGTTTGTTTTGCTCATTCTTGTTCATGTTGTACTATCATATTTCATGGACCCCTTCCACCCGGTGCGCCGTCAGGTTGATCGCATTGTAGAACCTATGTTGATGCCCATCCGCCGGGTGATTCCCCTTGTAGGGATGATCGATTTCAGCCCACTCGTATTGCTGATTTTGGTCCAAATCGTTGGTATGATAGTAACAAGTATTTTGCGATCATTTTTTTAGGTTTATCTGATCATAGGAGTTGTGATGGCTTCTCAAGAATTTCACTTACATGACGGAAGAAGAGGATCAGCCTTGGGAATACGGGTGACCCCGCGGGCCGCGAGAAATGAGATCGCAGAAATTTTGCACGATGGCACGATCCGCATCCGCTTGAAAGCAGCCCCTAAAGAGACAGAGATAAACCAGACCTTGTCGGAATTCCTGTCAGTGATTCTTGGTGTTTCTAAAGATCGCATCGAAGTCGTGGCTGGCCAGAGAGGACGCGATAAATTAGTTTCTGTCCTCGATATGGATGCCCCCACAGCCCAACAAAAGATCATTCAGAATTTGACTTAATATCCCCCCCAAAAAATAACAAATAGCGGGACGTGCCACGTCCCGCTATTTGTTATTTTTGGCTTTTGCCCATGCCAAACTGCGTCGGTGAGGGGATCTCATTGCCGTTTGCAGCTAGTAGCCAGATGGTGTTGTAAGCTATTTCTCGCAGTTCGATATCACTCCCAAAATACTGGTTGAAAATCCCAGGAAAGATCTCGGCAATATCCCGACGCTGAATTTCGAATAGAGCCGCCATTTGCTGCTCCTCTGTGCCAAGCTCGAGCGCTTGTTTCAACATCTGCCGAGCTGGTTCTCCGGGGCTGACGCCTACGCCGCGCTCAGCTGCAAAGGAGATCAGCCAGGGAAGATCAGCCAATGGAATTTGCGTTTGGGGAATGTACATATCAGGGCGGTTATAGTCCTCTATGGCCTGCGCAGCAGCGTTCTTGACCACCCATTGAGCATCCTCGATTTGGAGCTCCTCCAAGATTTGGATGGCCCAATCTTCATGGATGCGCCGCAAACCACTGATGGCTGCACGCCTCACGAGCAGGTCGTCGATGGATGTGGCTTCGCGCAAAGTCGGGTAGCCCTCTTCAGGGTGGTTGGCGAAGGCCTCGGCAGCGGCATGACGTAGATCTTCGTTCCCCTGAAGCAGCGCGCTGGCAATCGCCTCCAGTGCAGGCTGTGTGCCGATATTGACCAGTGCTAGACATGCAGCCCGGCTGGCGGAGGGCTGGTCATCGAGCTGTTGAACCAACTGCTCGACAGCCTGCGTATCTCGATGGTAGCCGCTGCCTAAGGCTGCTAGCTGGCGGACGTGCACACTGGAAGATTTTAATAGGTGCCTGAACAGGGCGGAAATATCAGTATCACGAGTGTTGGCGAGTGAGGTCAGAAGGCGCGCTCGGGCACCGAGGGGCAGGGCTTCGTCATTGAGCAAGGTGGAAAGCTTGCTCAAGATCAGCTTGCGCCAGGCTGAAGCGAGCGGAATATGGGGTAGCCATTCTGATACGAAAATTGCACCTCGATACAGTGGATCGTCGGTTTGTGCGAGTAATTGGCTGGCCTGTTCGCTGAGATCGCGTTGCGAGGCAATGAATTGGATGGTCAAGTCCCTGAGTAGCCAGGGGGGCTGCGAATACAAATTTTCGTTGAGCGCAGTTGAGAGCGCTAGCCCGGCCATGTGCCCTGGAATCAGACTGTGTACAAAGCCTAATCGTTCGTGAGTGCGTTTGACGAGTAAGCCGCATTCCTCAAGCTCGGGCAAGATGCGTTGAACAGTGATCTCGCCACTGAATTCTCCATCTTCGCTTTGAGCGAACTTATCGCCAATTCCCTCGGGTTCGATTTCAGCGATCCATTGATTGGCCTGGCTCTTCGTAAAACTGAGTCGTCGCGCGAAGACTGCCTGTGTCGATAATCGCTCCAGCGCAGCCTCAGTCTTGGAAATCCCAACGGTCATGCGGCGGATATAAGCTTCCAACGCGTCAGATAGATTGGGACCGCGCACATCCCCGGCGTACACCGCCCATACATGCAATGTGAACTCGAATGGGGAGACGGCGGAAGCCCGGTTCAACAACCAGCCGTTTAGGAGTAGTGGGTGCACGAATCTGTCGTCTTCTGGTGTGTCGTCATCAATATAGCGGAACCACAATCCTCCCCACTGCTGCACAAATTGGGCCTGTTGCCGGGGTCCCCAGATCGCCATCGGGAGCGGTACAAAGCCCAAATCAGTCAGACCACCATTGTGCTTGGGGTTTGCAGCCGTCACTACTTTGACCAGGGGATAATCGCTCAATAAGGATCTCAAATAATCGACCACATCTGCAATCGAATTGGCATCCATTTCGTCCAGCCCATCCAGCAGCAGCGCCGCTTGACCTGTTTCGAACGTGGTGCGTAAGAAATTGGGTAAACGCGCCGCACTTAACGCTGATCCCTGGTGAGATACGGCTTGGATTACGGCGTCGAGCGTTTCGTCGCTAATTTCGAGCAGATTGAGGTCCGCAGCGTGGATCAGCACCGGAACGAAATCCTTTAATTGTTCGTTCTCCTGCCGGGCTAGCTCACAGGCGAAGTGGGCTAATGCTACAGATTTCCCGCTTCCCGGTGGTCCAACAAGCGCGATATGGGATCCGCCTTGAATTGCGTCTGCCAAAGATATTGTATGCGCACCGTATGCCGATGCCAATTCAGGCCGATCGGGCATATAGGGGATGGTACGGGTGATGATATCCTCGTAGGGGGGTTCCTTACCCGGTTCTGTGAATACAGGCTGCGTCAGCAATCGCGGCGGGATGAGGATTTCGTCGAGGGCGAAGAGCGCGCAGGCCAGGTGGTTTCCTTGGGCGTGCTCAATCGTAGCTGCCCGGTGTCGCGCAGCGATATTTGATTGAAGACCCTGTTTGGTGGATCGAAGAGAATCTTTGATGGTAATGAACGATCTCTTGAGGTAAGGGCGGAGTGCGAGGAATAGCCACCAAAATACCGTGGCTGCCGCGAAGCCAATCCAAAAAGAAAGCCTCTCGAAATTCAGGGATCGGAATAAATTGATCATACGCTACTCAGCATATAAGATGCGCTCGCAGGTATCGCAGAGTGTGATCTTGCTGGGCGAGCGAGCCTGTTGATAGAAAGCCGATGCCAAGGTCGAACCACAGGCACCGCAGGTGCGATCTTGAACTTTGGCAACTGCAACCCCAGCTCGTTTGGGCCTTAGATCATCATATAGCCGCAGGTCATCCGCTTCGACTAGTCCGGCTTGCTCTTGACGTTGGATTTCGAGGCCAGCCACCAGTCCATCGATTTCTGATTTCTCTTTTAGCAAACTGACATTCCTACTCTCGGAATTTGCCAGGGCCTGGTTGAGTTGATCTTGCGCCGCATTAAGATTCTCCTCGGCATCATCGACAACCAGCATGGCTTCCAACTGGCGTTCTTCTAACACGTCCAAGTAGCGTTTCAATGCCGCGACTTCATCCTGGATATCTTCTAATTCCTTGGGGTTCGTGATGGTCCCGCTATAGAGTCTGTTATCGGAGTCCTCGATCTTGGCGCGTTGGTCTTGAACGATGGCCCGATCGCTGCGCAGCTGCTTTTGAGCTTCATTCAATTGACTTTCTGCGCTATCAGTTTGGGCTCTGGCGCTTATTACGATCTGGTCATCTTCAAGGATGGTTTGGATTTCTCGCAAGCGGCGATGGTGACCGTCAAGCTGGCTGTCTATGCGTTGTAAGTGGTAGAGGTTTTCTGATCGGCCCATGGGAGTGATTAATGAACGAATTAGATTTGTGCAAGATCTCTAGGAATTACCGGGGTCATCTCCGAATTTTGGAAACTGGCTTGTCGATTCCTAAAGAGCATATGGTATAGCTGCTCTGAGGTCCCTCTTCAGGTCGCCCGAGCAGAGTAATCGAGCAGTCTAATTGATTATAGATGTGGTTGTCCTGGAAAGCAAGGGAGTTAGGATAAAATAGGAATATGCAAATCCAAAAAGGCACTTGGTTTCCGGTACTCATTGGCATGGCTGTCCTGCTCCTGGTTACAGTTCCCTTTTTCTATGCCTGGAGCGTTGGTGGAACTGAGTATGTTTTCGGGGGTTTCCTACTCAATCCTTTGGATGGAAATACGTACTTAGCCAAGATGTACCAGGGTTGGGAGGGAAACTGGCGTAATCAAATGGCCTTCAGCGCGGACCCTGGGGAGGGTGCCTATATCAATTTGTATTATCTCTTCCTTGGGCATCTGGCTCGGTTTGTTGACCTGCCTTTGATCATTGTCTATCATTGCGCCAGGCTGCTTGGAACTGCGCTC
>CAYWIC010000134.1:0-14846 GCA_964458115.1 uncultured Anaerolineales bacterium
CATTGAAGCGCGCTACCGGTCTGCGCCACACCCCGACAACGGGCGAATTATAGCCTAATCAAGGTCAACATGCAAGCACTTCAACACACTTTGGCGTAAAATTACTCTATGCGCGCAAACATCCTGTCATGCTTGCTTGTCTTCGTCAATCTTGTAGCCTGCTCTACGCCAGGAGGGGAGAATATCATCCCCTCTCTGAGTGCCAGTTCAGCCCCCAGCCTTGCACACCCCCCAGGGTCTTCACCAACTCCCATACAGGAAATTCAGGACTCCCTTTCAGGTGGTCCTGCTTCCCCAACAGTTTCGATACCCCCCAACACCCCAACTGCAACGCTAGTGACGAGTGCGACCAGCCCCACTCCCCACTCATCTCCGGACTTGATGGCCGATAGCGCGTCCAAAGTTTGCTCACCTCTCGCAGAGCACTCACTAAACCAACTTCCCGAAATCATCTCACAACCCTATGAGCCTCCACCCCCTGGCAAGGACGAACGACACCACGGCGTCGACTTCGCATACTATCGCCATGCTGGCCGTGCATCCATCGAAGGGGAGGACGTTCATTCCATCATGGCGGGGCGTGTTGCAGCAGCGATTCACGATCGCTTACCCTATGGCAACATGGTGATCATCGAAACCCCTTACGAAAAATTGCCCGATCATGTTTTGGACATCGTCGACATCCCAATGGGATCTTCGCTTTATCACCTCTACGCCCACTTGAGCGAAAATCCCCTGGTCGAGCTGAGTACCGAAGTCGCCTGTGGTGAGCTCTTGGGTCACGTTGGGAAAACGGGGTATGTCGTCCCCGTGGCTCACCTGCACTTGGAGACGCGCGTCGGTCCGCCTAGCGCCAGATTCGAGAGCATGGTATTTTTCGATTCCCAGGCTACCCCGGATGAGCAAGCGGCCTATATCCTCTGGAGGATCAGTGGAGAATTCCAACACTTTGATCCAATGACGATCCTTTCTAGCCTCAATGAAACCTCTCCTTAAATTAATGGCCGATACGTTCGAAGCGTGCGCTGAATTGCACGCGCAGTTGTCTGAATTATGCAACTTCTATTAGAGTGCGACTGTATAATGAAATAGAGCATTGCGACTTCATCGATCTAAGGGGGCTTTTCCTCCCACTACGTGTTTCAATGGAGGCTAGATCATGTTCAAGAATATCTTTTCTCGACAATTATCAGCGCTGCAACGCCGGCATTTAGCTATTCTTTCGACTGCACTAATCGTAATGGCTGTCGGCCTAGGATGCAGAGAAAGCGAGAATATTGTGGATGCAGTTACTCCCCCAGCTTCTTCTGAAGAAATTCAGAGTGCATTCATGGGGGATAACAACACCAAATATGGCTCTGTCTTTGAAGTAGTGGCGGGCTCCACCCAAAAAATCTGCCAGCTAACCGGGGAGTACGATTACCAAAAAGCAGCCGAAGCAGGAATTAGCCCCACTGAATTTCCCACCATAAACCGCACTTTTAGCAATTACGGTTTTCATGGAACTGACCTTGGTGTGTCATTCGAACATGATGGCAAGCTCTGGTTCCTGTTTGGGGACACGTTCTCCACGGAGACCATTCCCTTCGACCCCATGGATGGCACATCCAACTCAGCCCCCAACCCGATGGCCGCCGATGCCACAGCCTTCACTTCGGATGGAGATCCTACAGACTGTGTGTCCCTCGAATTCTTGACCCACCCAACCAATCCCAGCATTTGGATGTACCCCAGCTTCGAAATCGATGGTGTGCAAGAAGAAGGCATTAGCAATGGAGGGTCGATGTATGTTTGGTACTCGCAAGGATCACCATCAACGCTTTACCTGGCGCGCTCAGACGATCACGCCCAGAGTTTTCACACCCTGCATGCAGTCAGCACGAACCGCTTCATTGGGGTCAGCGTAGACCTAATTCCCAATCTACTGGTTCCTGGACTGGAAGATGTAGGAGAAATCGATTGGCTCTTTATCTTCGGCATTGGCCCTCAGTACCGGGGAAGTGATCTGTTTCTGGCTGTAGTTCCTTTTGATTTGATCGAAGACCCCCTGGCTTTGGTCTATTTTGCGGGTTTAGATGAGGAGAACCTTCCAACCTGGAGCGAACATGAAGATGAAGCCCAACCCGTAATCGATATCGACAACCCGTTGGCGACGGGCGACTGGTTCGCAGGGATCCCACTCGAAGAGAAGGCCAACACGGAAGGTTGCATCGGAGAATTTTCTGTCCATTACAGCGAAGTCGCTGAAAGCTGGATCACCATGTACAATTGTGATTTCCTTTCCATCGAGATGCACAATTCAGATTTCGCCTGGGGTCCGTGGAGTCCAGCAATGACCGTTTTCGATCCCGCATTGGATGGTGGCTACTGTGGCTTCATGCACGTAACCGAGGATTTCAGCAATTTTCTCGATCTCAATTGCGAATTCAACATCACAACCCCAGGCCGAGTTGATCCTGGATCCCCCTACGGGCCCTACATCATGGAGCGCTACACCAGCGGCGACCGAAACCGGGTTCAGTTATACTTTGTCATGTCAACCTGGCACCCCTACAACACCGTCGTGATGACTACAGAATTACGACGAGTATCAGACCAGTGAATTAACAGATTCTATGCTGCGAATTCAAATTAGCGCAAAGGTAGGGTCAAGGTAAACACACTCCCTTGCCCATCGGGCGGAGGTTCCACCCAAATCTTTCCCCCATGCGCTTCGACAGTCAGTCGGCTGAATGCCAGACCCAACCCAGCACCCCGCCAGCGGCCAAATTGACCCGATATTTGAGAGAATCGCTCGAAGATCATGACGCGATTTTCCTCAGATATCCCTGGTCCCTGATCCCAAATTTGGATGGCAACACTGTCATTCTCTAGATTTGCGACCACGCGCACTTCACTATTTTCTGGGGAGAATTTCACGGCGTTATCGAGCAGGTTTACGATCACTCGTGATATTTTATCTTCATCGACAAAAATGACCGGGATATCATCTGTAACCTCGTTCTTGAGATTGATGCTGTACTCGTCTGCGATGATCTCAATGTCCATCAACAGTTGAGGGATCAAAACAGATAGATCGACAGCTGAACGTTCCAGCTCAATACGACCAGATTGCATGCGGGCGACATCCAACAATGACTTGATCAACCGCAGAACGCGCTTGGCACCTCGTCTGGCTACCTGGAGCGAGCGAGCGATCAACTCATCGTGGACAGCTTCAGGAATAGACTCGTCTAGCAAATCGATAGAGCCCAAGACAGCGCTGATCGGGGAGCGCAGGTCGTGGATCAGGGCATCTGCAATTGCCTCACGCTCCTGGTTGATCTTGTGTTCCTCGGTCACATCACGCCAAACAATCATCCATCCCAAGGGTAGATCGCTCGTTCCCATCACCGGGTGCGTAGATCGCTCTACAGCGCTGATCGACTCAATATTGGGGATTTGATAAATATCCCTGGTCGAGACAGGAATTTTCCCCTCAGCCAACTCTTCTAACAGAGCATGTAGGTCATCACGACGGTACCCTAGTCTTTCCAAGACAACATCTGGGAGATCTTTCAACTGAGTTTGGGATATCTGATCACTTGGTAATCCAGCCAGATTCGAAAAGGGCTGGTTCGAGAGGGTTACAATCCCCGCGGAATTAACCATCACAATACTCTCGGCAACTGAATTGATCACCGCGCTCAATTGCTCTCGTCGCTGAGTTGTTTCAACAAACAACTGTGCGTTTTGGATCGCGATCGCCGCTTGTACAACGATTGCTTCAATCAGTATGATAAGGTTTTCGGAGATTTCACTATCACTTGCAAAATTGAGGAGAGCAAATCCGATCAGACGTTGAGCAGTTCGCATGGGGAATAAGTAGAATGACCCCTCTACGTCCTGAGATGTAAGGAAAATTTGCCCATCATCAATACGATCAAGCACAACGACTTTTATTCCGCCGCTCAGAATATCAACAAGATCTTGCGCTTCTACTTCATTTTTCAACCAGCCCAAATCGTTGCATTCTTCCGCTGGAGCCAGTTCATACGCCAGGCTGTCCTCATTTAAGATATAAATCCCCAGTCGATTCGGTTCTGCAACTGCCTTGAGTGCCGAACACAAAATTTGAACGCAGGCTGCCTCGTCTAATGCTTCTACAAGACGCGCTGTGACTTGAAATAGAGTAGATTGCTCATTAAGATGTCGCTGGGTATTCCGATATAAATTTGCATTGACCAAGGCTATGGCCGCCTGGTTCGCTAATTGCTCTACCAGGGCCTGCTCGTTTTTTGAGAAAGCGTTTATCGCAAAACTTTCTAAGGTGATCACCCCTAACACATGATCCTCATGGGAGATCGGCACACTGAGTTGAGACCTTGTTTTACCTCTGGTGGCATTAAAATAATCTGAATCTTCACGCACATCGCCAACATTGATTACCTTCCCCGTGGCCAACGCTCTCAATGTTATCCCTTTATCAAGCGGAAGAATATCCGACACATCATAGCCGTGTTTCGCTCGAAAAGTCGCCAGGCTTGTAGAGAAATCGTACGTAATGATGCCACCCAATGGGGCTTGTGTGAAATCGATGGCATAATTCAGTATCAACGGAAACAATTGCTCCGAGGTGCTGGCCGCAGAAAGCTCCCTTCCTACAGCCTCCAGAATGGCCAATTGGTGGACTCGGCGAGAAAGTTGTTTATCGGTAGTAGTATGCAACTGCGCATTGGAGACCGCTAAGGCTGCCTGGGCAGCAAATGTCTGCAGAAGATCGACTTCTTCCTGTAAGAAATCATGTGGCTCGGGATGGAAGACAGACAGAAAACCGATCTGGCCGTCGGGAGTGATCAGCGGGAAATCTGCAAAAGCCTGGATTCCATCGGTCCGCAAAGCTTTTATCAACTTCACTGCCAGAGAAGTCTTGGGAACATTGGGGGTCAGAACCACTTTTCCCGCGCGCATACAGCGCGTCCGCCGTCCACTGCCAATAGAAAACTCCTTGTTGAATTCGGCAAATTCATCAGAAAGGCCATAATAGGACGCCAGATGAACTTTGTCTTCCCCAGGATCATAAAGATAGATCGCGCTACGTTGGCTGCCCCCAACTTGAGCGACAGCCTGGCAGATCTGAGACAAAACTGCGTCTAATTCCAGGCTGGCGGTCACCTCTCCAGTGAGATGATAGAGCGTTTCAAGTTGGGCGGCGCGCTCCTGAACCTGATCGTAGAGCAGGGCGTTTTGTATGGCGATGCTGACCGGTGCTGAGAGTGTCGTAAGCAGATCTAGATCGAACTGGGTGAATTCGACCCCGTCGAGGGTTTCGAACACAGCCAGACATCCAATCACCCGCTCGGGGGTTATCAGAGGCACCCCCAGCCAGGATTTGGGCATCGCCTCACTGGGAGGTAGACCAATGGGATTTGGACCACTCTGGATCTGGGGAGTCAACATGATGGCTTCCCCATTGCGGATAACCCGGTCGGTGAGCCGGTCCATCATCCGGCGCGCTGTCCAGGAAACTCTCTCGCCAAACCGCACCGCGAGCGGATACCAAAGCCGATTCTTCTGAACGTCTACCAGGGCAACGTAGAAACTGTCGACACCCAATACACGCATAACTTGCTCTTGAATTGCTTCCAAGAGGCTATCAAGATTTAAGGACGAACGCAATGTCTGGCTGACATTGCTCAGGGTCGAGAGCTCTTGAACACGTTTCTGCAAATCGGCCCGCGCGGCAGTTACACCATAAAGGAGAACTGCAATCACCGCAGGAATGCCCCCAATTGCGACAATGAAAATATTGCCGACGTAGGGATATGCTTCAACGCCAATCAATAATAGCGGCACAGGTAATAATTCAATGACCAGTAAAAACAGCAGATCGTCTCGGTTTGTCATTAACGAAAATCCCCATCGGAACAAACCATTCAACCACAGCAACAACCCGTGCAAAATCACAAAAACAATTGAAGGTAAGAAGGCATTCTTCCAAACGCTTTCGGAGGAGGCTATCACCGATACCGATTCCGAATCTCCAAAAATCATGAAAGCAAATGTGAGCGGAACAATGTTTGTTGCGATATTAAAGCCCAGATCAAACCACCAGTCGCGCACTGGGGAGGTGCTATCTACTGGCACCGGTCGATAAACCCTACGGATGACATATCCAATGAATGTGCCAATCGCGATGATCCAAATCGTCTGCGGAATGCCAAAGATCATACCGCTGGCCAACGTGACCACTGAGATCACGTTGATTTCACCTAAGAATATCGTCAGGGGAAAGTTTGCCAGAAAGGCGACAAATCCCACTACAGCAATCGCGGCCCAAATTTGCTCGTCGAAGGAAATCTCCATCGAAGCGCTCAACGCCAAGATCGATAGTCCTAGTGCCATCAAAAGGACTCGATAAAATAAGCGTCTTTCTTGTCGGGCGGCTTTCATTGCATTAGAGTTTCCTGATTCAAAGGTATCCTATTCGCGGGCAGCAGCATTCCCATTGAGCATACAGCAAACCCGCTCTCCCCCGATTGCCATGCAGATCAAGGTGTGGTGGTGAGAGAGGGGGACGCGGTGAGAGATGGCGTTATCGTCTCAGTGGGCGTCAGGGTGGTTGTATATGTTGCTGTCGATGTTAGTGTTGAAGTCAGTGTAGCGGTTGATGTCGGCGTCAAGGTAGCTGTCAGAGTCAAGGTAGCTGTTGGCGTTGGGGTCACAGTGGGTGGGTTGAGATATAGATCTGCTTCGGTGCGCCACTCATCTGGGACACCACCTTCGGGGAGATCCAGCAAAGCCTGGTAATCTAATCGAGCACGATCAATCTGGGCCAATTCAAGGGCGATTTTCGCCCGGTAATAATACAAATTGCCAAAATCTTCATCTGTGCGTGCCAGGTCTTCACTGGCATTTACCTGTACATAGGCATTATCTAGATCGCCAGTTTCCCAAAATGCGCGCGCCAGACCAAAGCTCAATTCAAAGGAATCTGGCAGCAATTGGCGGGCAATGGCAATATCATTGATCGCCTGATTGGCTTCTCCAATAGCGAGGGCAGACAATCCGCGAATCTGATAGGCTAATCCATTCTCTTCATCGATCGCAAATGCCTTATCAATGGCGTCGAAAGCTGCCTGGTAATCTTCGCCAATTTCATAATATACCCATCCCAACAATGAGTAATAATCGGGATCATCTTGCTCGTAAAGACCAAAGGTCTGAATATAGCCTAGCGCTTCCTGGGGTTGATCATTTCTCAAGTGAGCTTCACCCAAAAGCAGGTAAACTGGCAAAGCTGTGATATCCAACTGATATGCCGCCTCCGCTGCAACAAGGGCTTCATCGTATTGTCGAAGTGCTAACAATGCCATGCCCCGTAGAAGGTGATAACGAGGGTGCTCTGCGAGCAATTCAGCAGCATTTTCTAATGTGGCTAATGTGGCTTCAGCGTCACCCTGGCTCAACTGGTAATTTGCCAGTTCTAAGTAGCCAATCTTTAAATTCGGGTCGAGAGCGATAGCGTTATTAAGATCAGCGCTGAAAGCGACATCTTCGTCCAGGGCCAATAAGGCCTGAGAGCGCCCAACATAAGCCGGTGCGAAATTGGGATCCAAATCAATGGCAGTATCATAATTGGTTAATGCAGTCTCGTAATCTCCCAGGTTACGGTGGGCTTCGCCTAAGTAGTAATAAGGATCTGGCGATTCAGGATTTTCTCGCTGCACCTGCTCCATGAAATTGAGCATCGACTCCCAATCGCCGCGGCCTAAGGCGCGCATGGCAACCTGGTACGCCTCGCTGCGAGGATGAGGTGTATGCACATAGACTGGCGTGGGAGTATAGGTTGATTCAAGTTGCATCCACAAAGGCTGAGGTGTGGGGGTGATTTGTGGCGTAGTCGTGTCCTTGGCTTCCATGGGAGTCTCTGTAGCTGTCTCGGTGGGAGTAGCTGACCAGGGGATGGGGGTGATCGTCAGACGTGGGCCGAATATTGTCCCCTGTGGGGCAAAAATCCCGACCAGCACCAAACCAATCACTACAATCGCTGCTCCACCAAATATGACCAACCTCAATATAGGATTGGCCAGCACTTTTTTGAAACCGGTCAATTCGGGCTGCTTATCGCCTAGATCTACATCCCATTTTCGCCTAATGGGTCGAACTGGCTCTATGTCATCTCCAGAAACTACCTCTCCCATCAGCCGCAAGGCACGCTTCGCAGCCTGGTTATCTGGCTCAATACGCAATGCGGAATTCAAGCAATATAGGCGCTCTTTATCTGTGTCTACAACGGTGCTTAGCCAGAGCCAATAATCGACATTGTCCTTATCAACACGTAACAGTCGCGTCAGAAGGTCTCGCGCCCTGACCGGTTGGTTCTTTTCAATTGCCTCAAGGGCCTCTCGAAACATCCCCGAATCGGACATCATAAGCTAAAAATAGTCTAGCACAGGCCTAAAATCCACACAAGGAACTCTAGTACCACCTAACTGTTTTGTTAATCTACACATGCATTATCAGCTCATAGCTTTAATTCGAATTGGTGCGTATCTGTTTCGAGGGGATTATTCGAAAAATCATCCTTGAATTTGTGACTATTTTTTGCTACAGTTAAACTAGAAATTCAAGTACTCATCAGACCCGGCCATCAGGGCTGGGCACGCACTCATCACAGCAGATGCATTTCAAAATGCCTGACCTGGTGGAGATTCCATCGGTCAGGCATTGCATATTAATCAATATGCTGGAAGGAGGCGCCAGATGACTCAAGAAAAGGATATTCACCACAATATCTTATTAGCTGTAGATGGCTCAGAGCATTCCTTCGCCGCGACTCAATTCATCGCCCAACTGCCGCTTTCCCCTGACAGCCTGATCACGGCAATTTCGGTGATGATCCCGCGCCATGCACAGATTTCGGAATCATTGGAAAACCTTCTCGAGCAAACTAAAGTGCAATTCGATCAGAGCCAGGCTCACGTGCAGACAGAGGTCATCGCTGGTTATCCAGCGGAGATCATCAACCAACGCGCCGACAAGATTCAACCCAGTCTCACCGTAGTGGGGGCAAAGGGCTTGCGCAGCACATTGGGCATCTTCCTCGGTGGCGTAGCCCAACAAGTTGTGGAGTATTCTTGCTGTCCGGTTCTCATCGTGCGAGGGCCTTACACAGGGTTAGAACGGGTACTACTCGTCGTTGATGGGTCAGAGCACGCCGTAGGTGCTGCTCGCTATCTGAATGTGTTCCCACTTCCAAAACAGTGCTCGTTGCACCTAATGCATGTAATGCCCCCGATCTATCAGGTCGATTTCATCACCCAGGCCTGGCCAACCGGTATGGATGTCACTCCCCCAATCCCAATTGATGATATCGAAGACCGTCTCAAAGAACAGGCAGATGCCGACGAAAAATATGGCCAGGATTTACTCCAGCAAACCCAAAATCAATTAGGCGCAACGGGGCTCGAAGCTATAAGCATATTGGAAAGAGGCGATGCTGCCACCCAAATCATCAACTATACCAACGAGAATAAGATTGACTTAATTGTGGCTGGTTCGCGTGGGCTCAGCCAGGTGCAAAGCTGGCTATTAGGGAGTCTATCCCGCAAGCTGGTGCATTACGCTGGATGTTCAGTGCTAATTGTTAAGTAAATGCCGGAAAGAATCCCAAAATAAATAGTGAGAAAATACCGGCATTTACACGGGTTTTGCGGTGAAACCAGTCAGTTTTATTTCAAGCCACAAACCGCAAAACACTTAAGTAGCCTTTGAATTTGGAGGTATGATCATGTCCCGAACTAAGAATACAATCTGGTGCGATGGATGTGGAGAAGAAATTAGCTGGGTTCCACTGATGCACAAAGGACACCATTATTGCTGCCAAAATTGCCTCGAGGGGCTCCCATGTCAATGCTATCGCTGGTCAGAATTGGATTTGAGCCGTCGCGCTGAAGACACCGACGTTGACACAAATATCGATACGTATTACCACCAAAACGAATAGCAGTCTCCAATTTTGATGTAAAATGGGGTCATGAAATCAAACCCTCTCTTTGAAGCAAAAATCCTGCTCGGTGTGACGGGCAGCATCGCCGCGTACAAGGCTGCAGATCTGGCCAGCAAATTGGCCCAAAACGGCGCGCAAGTCAAGACAATCCTCACGAAAGCGGCCGTTGAATTCATTTCCCCGCTGACGTTCCAATCCGTGACCGGGCAACCCGCTTACACGGACACTGATCTATGGGGAGCGCAAGCTCACGTGCTGCATATCGGCCTTGCCCACGAAGCCGATCTGCTGCTCATCGCCCCGGCTACGGCCCAAACGATGAGCAAATTAGCCCAGGGCAGCGCAGACGATCTACTCAGTCTGACCGCCCTGGCTTTAGGTACGGGACCCGACCGAGCTCCCTTGCTGGTTGCCCCCGCAATGGACGCAGGCATGTTCAGCCATGCTGCAACCCAGGCAAATGTACACACCCTGGTCGAACGCGGCGTGGTGGTCGTTGGCCCTGAAGAGGGTCACCTGGCCTCGGGATTGGTTGCCAAGGGGCGGATGACAGAGCCCATGAATATCCTTGGCCATGTACGCTATCAGCTATCGCGCGAGGGACAACTCAAAGGCCAGCATATAGTCGTGACGGCCGGAGCAACGCAAGAAGATCTTGACCCGGTCCGTTACCTGACCAATCGAGCCTCTGGCCGGCAGGGTTTTGCCCTGGCTCAGGCAGCATTGGACGCTGGCGCAGAGGTTACCCTGATCAGTGGGCCGGCGTCTCTGGCCCCGCCCATGGGTGCTGAATTCATCTCCGCACGCAGCGCTCATGAGATGAAAACCTCGACCTTAGAAGCTTGCCGCAAGGCAGATGCCTTGCTAATGTGCTCGGCGGTGGCCGACTTCCAACCGGCTAACTATACCGAGCACAAAATCAAAAAGAAAGGCGGCGTGCCAACCCTGGAGCTGGCCGCTACCCCCGACGTCCTCAATGCCGTTAAAGCCCAGCGCCGCGATCTTGGCTATCCCAAGGTGACTGTCGGTTTCGCAGCAGAATCCACGGATCTACTAACCAACGCCCAGCGCAAACTAGAATCCAAGGGGTTGGACTTCATCGCTGCCAACGATATCAGCGCCAGCGACGCGGGTTTCGCCGTCGATACCAATCGGGTCACACTTCTGCATATCGATGGCCAGAAGGAAGAATTGCCTCTGATGAGCAAAGCAGAAGTCGCTGCGGAGATCGTCGAACGGGTTATTTTATTGTTTACTCAGAAACCCGCTAACTGATGTTTCTGAGTTGCTTTATCGTCAGGAGTCTCCATTGAAACTCAACAACGCCATCACAGATGTCCCTGGCATCCAAGTCGGACACGCACAAGACATGGAAGCGCTAACTGGCTGCACAGTGATCCTGTGTCCAGAGGGTGCAACGGGGGGAGTAGATCAACGCGGGGGTGCGCCAGGCACGCGCGAGATCGATGCCTTGCGTCCGCTTCATTTGGTGAATAAGGTTCATGCGGTCGTCCTTTCAGGCGGTTCTGCCTTTGGGCTTGATTCTGCCTCCGGGGCAGTGCAATACCTAGAAGAGCAAGGGGTTGGGTTCGATGTACGAGTGGCGCGCGTCCCCATCGTGCCAGCAGCGATCCTATTCGACTTAGGCATCGGCCGCGCCGATGTGCGCCCCGGGCCCGATATGGGCTATCGAGCCTGCCTGAACGCCTCCATTGATCCCCCAGCGGAAGGCAACGTCGGCGCGGGTACCGGGGCCACCGTGGGCAAAATCCTGGGACCAACTCAAGCCATGAAAGCGGGCATCGGCAGCGACAGCTTGGATATCGGTGCGGGCGTGATTGTAGGGGCGATTGTAGCAGTCAACGCCTTAGGGGATGTGATCGATCCTACCAGCGGAGTGATCATCGCTGGTGCGCGCGCCGCTGATGTCGGACCTCTCCATATCGGCGCTGAAGGCTATTTCGCTGACACGCTTCAAGTGATGAAATCCCAGATCGGGCGGACTGCCTTGGGGTTTGCCAGCCGGGGCAACACCGTGATTGGTGTAGTGGCCACCAATGCCAAATTGACTAAGGAGGGCACCAACAAAGTCGCCCAGATGGCTCACGATGGGCTGGCGCGCACCGTCCGCCCGGCGCATACCATGGTGGATGGCGACACGATTTTCGCCCTGGCTATGGGGGAGAAAAAGGCCGATGTCAACATTGTGGGCGCCTTCGGTGCTGAGGTTTTCGCCCAGGCAGTACTCCGCGCAGCGTACGCTGCGGAGCCTGTCGCAGGGTTTCCTGCGGCGTCACAAAACAACTGAGAAAAATGGGATAAACAAAAAATATGCTCCCCATCCCTGAAAAAGATTTTATTACATTCCTGGTTAAAGCGAAGCAGAGCACCTATGCGGCTCATCAACCCCAGTACCGAGTGGAGCCGATCCTGTCGAATTCGACTCAATATGAATTCCGTCAAGGGGCCTTACTCTATCGAGATATTTACTTCGGGATGCGATATTTCGTCGGCCAGGAGATCGTATATCATACCTCAGAACCGATCTGGGGAATGAGCTTTGCCGGAGGTGTTAGTCCGGAGCTGCCAGAAGTCGAGATTAATGATGTATATGATTTCTTGCGCGTGGCTTTGAGAGAGATAACCAGAGAGCATCCCTTTCGAGGCCCAAAGAATTATGAGCGCGAATCCTATACTTACACAAACCGGGTGCTGGGTGATTTCAAGCGATTTTCAGGTACCGAAGCCATCTCCCACGTCGGGCGTTCGGTTTACCAATTGAATTACAGCGGAGGGCTTCTGAGCTAATTACAAAGGGTTTTCGTTGACAAAACCAGTCGGGCATAGTAACATTTTCCCCGCTATGGCGAGGTAGCTCAGTGGTAGAGCAGGGGACTCATAAGCCCTTGGCCGTGGGTTCGACTCCCACCCTCGCCACCTAATTCGTTAAGAATCGGGGTTTTACAGAGAGAAAACGGGATACGTGGCACATTCAATGGAGTGTGCTATTGTGTTTAAATCACCGTTAGAACAGGGGACTCTTTCAGAAATTAAATTTGACGACTACCTTGGCACATGGTTCGAGGCGTTCCTTGTAGACCGCAAAGCACAAGGTTTCAGCGAGGGGACACTCCACTTTTACCGCGTCAAACTAAAGAAATTCAGTGCCTATTGTGACTCCCAAATGGTTACACATGTGCACCAAATCACCCCCAATTATCTACGAGAGTACTTGCTTTGGCTTGAGCACAACGGCCACAACGAAGGGGGACGACACGCACACTATAGAGCTTTGCGCGCATTCTTGCGATGGTACGAAGACGAAACAGAACCTGACGACTGGCGCAATCCTATCAAGAAAGTCAAAGCCCCAAAGGTTTCCAAAGAACCGCTAAATCCCGTTGAATTTGATACAGTTGATAAGCTGATGGATACTTGCGTTCCTGGTACGTTCGTAGGAGACAGGGACGCAGCAATTCTATTGGTGCTGCTGTATACTGGCCTTCGTGCCAGTGAGTTGTTAGCCGTGAACCTGGATGAAGTAAACCAGGCACGCGGTGAAATCTTTATCCGCAAAGGAAAAGGGGCCAAACCACGCACAGTATATCTAGGTAAGAAGTCCCGAAAAGCACTAAGAAGATATTTGAAGCATAGGCGCGACAAGTGCCGCAGTCTGTGGGTGACACATCCCCGCTATGGTTCTGAACGTCTTACCTATTCAGGCTTGCGTTCAATGCTGAACCGCAGAGCAGGCCTTGCGGGAGTGGAACCCCCAACGGCCCACGACTTCAGGCGCGCGTTCGCTGTGGCAATGCTGAGAAATGGAGTAGATCTGTACACCTTAGCAACCTTGATGGGACATGCCGACATAGCATCATTGCAACCCTATTTGAAACTGGTTGCCAGTGACGCAGAGGCAGCCCACAGACGGGCTAGTCCCGTGGATCGGGGGCGGCTGTAGCGTCGTCCTTGTCTTGCTCGTCAGCCACCACGTTATTTACTTCCGCTTGCCCGTCCGCCACCATCCATTCCGATAGATCGTCCGGTAGCAACATGACCAACATATCAACCAGAGCCCGAAACTCCGGGTCACTCATGGGGTCTGGGTGCGCTAGAATAGCGTCTCCGAACTCGCTCACGCTACACTCTCCAGAGCCTCGCCCCGCACCTGCGCCAGTAACCGGGCGCGGTCGGCTTCTCTTATTTCCATCATATTGATACTCCTTTATGTAGTATCTACTATGTTGCACTGTTCATGCCAAAGACCCCCGGCGAAAGCTTCGGGGGTCTCGAGAGTGTTAATTTTTTACCATTCTAGAGTGCTAGTTTATTAACACTCTACCAATAACCGTCTTTATCACGTGGTAAAAAGCGCCGCGGCAAAATTGGTGGCGCTCTGCCCTACTCTGAAAACCAATCACGGTATTCTAGTCTCTGCTCTAAGCCGTTTTGAATTGTCACCAAGTGGCTGCCGTATGCTATGGCTTTATCTCGAGGTATAGGACCACCAGGGCTTGCAGCATCAGGCGCAAGTAAATCCAGAATGGCAAGAGTACATTCTCCGAGTTTTTCGGTCCCAACTTCGTCAAAAATATCCATAGCAATGGATTGAATTTTCAATAATTCCTGCTCGGTGAATTCGCCCATTTCCTTATCCTTTCCCAATTCAATCAGAGTATACCAAAGCAGCCCCAGGACATCGCCCAGGGCTGCCCATGCGCTTTGAGCCAACGCGTTACGTAACCTATTGCCCCGGTGGTTGCCAAGTGATAACAGGTTCTTTTTTCAGAGTAGACAAACAGGTGGTCTCCCTCTTGGGTGTTGCTGATAAGTAGTGTAAACTGAGAAAAACAAA
>CAYWIC010000135.1:0-2676 GCA_964458115.1 uncultured Anaerolineales bacterium
CCCCCCCCCTTTTTTGGGGGGGGGGGGGGGGGCCCCCCCCCCCCCCCCCACCCCCTAAATCTGGGGGATCACCACGCCAATTCCTAGAGCACCTGTAATTTTTTTTGAAGATAATTTCATGTTTGTGATACAATCCTTATATTATCTAAAATACCCAAGTTTTCTTTTAATTCTATAAGGAAAGTGATAATTTTACGTGCAAAAGATTTGGGGATGAATAATGAAAGGTCAAATTTTTATAAATTATCGCAGAGATGATAGTTCTTCTGCAGCTCGCTTAATTTTCGATAGACTAAAACAGCATTTTGGTCCCGACCGAATCTTTATTGATATCGATAAGATTGAGCTTGGGGTGGATTTTGTCCGTCGAATAGAAGAAGCAGTAGGCAAAAGCGAGGTGTTAGTTGTGGTAATTGGACGCCATTGGCTAACATCAACGAACGAGCAAGGACAACGTCGCTTGGAAGATCCAAATGATTTCGTTCGATTAGAAATTGCGACGGCCCTGGAGAAAGGAACGCCAGTGATCCCAGCACTCGTAGATGGTGCTGATATGCCTCGAGAAGATGATTTGCCGGACATTTTAAAACCTCTCCCTCGGCAAAATGGGTTGGAGATCGGTCATACCCGGTTTGATACAGACGTCAATAGATTAATCAACGGAATAGAATTCATTCTCAATGCGGGGGGTGATGACGGATATTTTGAGCGAGGATTAGTTGCAACCATCGAATCTGCGCCTCGCATCGATGTAGATAAGCAGTTATCCAAACTGATCATGCAGTTGGAAGCAGGTGAGGGAAAATCGTTTTATCTCAAACCAGGGAAAAATATTATTGGGCGCGATGACCGTTTGGGGATCACCATCGATAATGATAGTGTGTCACGGGAACATGCTCAAATCTATTGCGGTGCAGATTATTATGAACTAGAAGATCTCGGCAGCACGAATGGTACCTACGTGAATGGTGAGGAGGTTACCGAACCCAGGCAATTAAAAGATGGGGACATGATAAACATTGGCCAAGTTGTTTTTGCGTTTCGTATCCCTGAAGACAAAGAACTTCCAAGTTTGCCAGTAGAGGATTCTTTGGATGATGCGAAGCCTTCCGATGAAGCTGACGAAGCTGAATTAATAGAATTGGGAAGCACTGAAAATGAAGGAGAATTTCGAGAATTAGATGAGCAATCTAGTTCCGATCGAGATTCAATTGGTCGGAAAATGGAATTGCCACCCTGGGTTTGGATAGTCGGTGGAGTTGTAAGTGTCCTAATTCTTGCTTTATTGGTATATGGTTCCACCTCGTTCGAGGTCAAAACCCCTCAAGAAGAGGAATTTCGTCAATCACAAATAATTCACTCAGACGCTGACCCTCCAACTCAATTTAGTTCAGTTAGGGATGAACCAACAGAAACTGTTGAGCCAACGCTCACCCCTTCGCCTTTGGTTCCATTAGCTACAGCAAGGGAGTTAACCACCTGCAGAAATGGGCCTGGTGCAGAATATGATGAAGTTGTTTCTTTAGAATCCGAACAGACTGTCGTAGTCGAAGGTTTCGACAATTCTGATACGTGGCTGTGGGTTATCAATCCCATTGGAGATGGGAATTGTTGGGTTGAGGTTTCGTTGGTGAGCCTAGTAGGATCATTGGAAAGTTTGTCAATTATTGAATTACCAACTTCGACAGCAACACTGATTCCTCCGACGGAGATGCCTAATCCACTCATTGAAGTACGTGATACTTGGACGGTCGCATTAAAGGACACCTTTGATTCAAATGACAATAACTGGTCTGTTGGTGATAGAGTGGGAGATCAAGGAACAATAAGGAACACAATTCAAGAAGGTAGCTATTTTTGGGAGCAAACTAGGGTGAATGAAATCTATTTTGATTATGAAATCGTTCCTCCGACTTCTTATTCGGACTTTTATTTTCAGATCGAGGTGCAAAGAGTATTCGGCAATCGGGAAACTGCATATGGTCTGGTGTTTCGATACCAAAACTTTGAAAATTTCTACTATTTTTGGATCTCGGATGAGGGACAATATCAATTTGATGCCTGGGTTGAGAATGAAAGAATAGAAATAATTCCTTGGGGGAGTTACACAGATTTGGTCGTTCCGGGGGAAGTTAACACGATTGCAATTCTTGCAGAAGGAACTATGTTTACGGTTTTTGTCAACGATCAATTCTTGATCCAAGAGGAGGATACGAACTTAGATAGTGGTTTAGTTGGTATATCAACAGCTGTTGGCGAAGCATTAGAGCTTTATAAGGTTAAATTTGATAGTCTTGAAGTTCGAGTACCTTGAATAGGGTTTAGGGATTAATTTTCTGGCTCGAGGAAATCCAAAACTCTTCTAAGAACCTCTTCGGGGGTCAGTACATCGGTATCAACAAATAGGTCAGCGTGCTGCCGGGCGTGGCGCAGGCGCTCAAGCTCGATCTCGTATTCCCTCTTGCTCCAATCGAACTTCTTGCGCTCTAGGGTCAGAGGGTAGGAAACTTCCAGGAAGATCAGTACATCAGGATTGGTGATTTTTCGCCACATATCCGGAGCGTGTGAGTGTTCTTGGGCAATGTGACGGGCATTGTAGCCTTGCGCAATTAATCTCCGGACCAGTTCTGATTTACCTGATCCGCAAACCCCCACTACCCCAATGACAAGTTTCTC
>CAYWIC010000135.1:2686-14721 GCA_964458115.1 uncultured Anaerolineales bacterium
ATACCAAAAAATATCCTGCAAAAGGGTGAGGGGCTTGCATCGCAAGCCCCTCACCCTTTTGCAGGTACTACTCGTTGCGCTGAGCAATGGCACTAATTTCAGATATTCCACCTAAGACAGCTAACGTATCATCTGCCTTTATGCGCCGCTCTGGTCCAGGATGAAAATCTGGCTCTTCAGCCTGGCGGCGTAGCAGCACTACGCTGACATCGAAATCGCGTTCTATATCTTCTATGCTAAGTCCGACAACTTGAGATTGTGGAGTAACCTGTAAGCTTCCCAGGCAAAACGCCTGCCCCTCAATCGTGATAGGCCGGGTCATATCGACACCCGCCGCCGCGGCAGCGAACATTGGCGCAGAGGTTGCAGAAGCACTAAATGCTTTAAAGCCAAATTGCTCATAAAGGGAGTTCGCAAAGTCGTCGTCGAAGATTCGCAAGACAACATGGATGGTTGGATTGATAGAGCGAGCCTTCAGGGCCGCTTGGAGGTTCAAGCCATCATGTTGGGTACATAAGATGATGGCTTGTGCATTTTTAACTCCCGCTGCTTTCAAGGCAGCCTCTCTGCGGCCATCATCAGAAATTACGGGGATACCCAAATCCTTCGCACTCTGAACAAGGTCGGCTTTAGGATCGATATCGATAATGACGGCATCTATTCCCATTGAGTTCAAGTGATTTGCGACCCTGAATCCAAGGTGCCCGAGGCCAACTAATACAACATGTTGATTGAATGTCGATGCAACTGCCATCTCCCACTCCTTGCCGCGCGCTCTCCGATTGAAGAATAGGACTCCAAAATCAGCGACGCCTTGCGCTAGAATGCCAATACCAATAATCGGCATCAAGAAATTGAATATTTGCAAATACCAAGTTTCTGGAAAATCCCTGATTGGATTCAAGAAAACTAACGTGAGCACATGATATGCAGACGCTGTCAGGCTACCAATCGGTTCTTTTCCCAGGACTGATAAGGATTGGTATATGGCGCCCCCACCAACGATCGCGCCAATGAAGGCTAACAATGGCCATTGAAACTGCCTGAGAAGTAACCAGGTATCCCGGAAGCTGGCGCGAATTGCTCTCCAGAATCTACTCCTCCAAAGGGGTCTCATCGTCCAATGGGGAGCGAAACGGTCATGCGGCGAATTAGATTCTCGCTGGCAAACTGGTCAACATCCTCGGTAGAAATGACTCTCAGAGCCACCACGCTGATATCGTCAACGGGTCTCCCCTGGTCTAGTTTAAGCGCGTGTTTGAGAAGCGAATCGGCGACAAACTGGGGGGTGGGAGACTCGTTATCGAGAATGGATTGTAAGCAGGTCACGAAATCCATCGTACTGCCATCCCTGGAACCCGCATGGGTGATGCCATCTGTGAAAACTACTACGGATAGACCGGCTGCTAATTCTACCTCTGTAATAACCGGACGGGTGTTGCGATAAATGCCGATGGGGGTGCTTTCTTCATCCAGTAATTTGACATCTTCATCACGGGCTAACAGTATGGGGGCGGGATTGTTGCGGGTCATCACCAGGGTATTAGTCAAGAAATCCGCTGAGAGCATGTTCAGGGTGGCAGATACTTTCCCACCCCTTTCGGTGAAGAGCGCATCGGAAGCTGCCCGCGCTGCGGCGCCATCGCGAACGCCATCGGCTAGTAGGGCAATGACTTTGCGTACTACGAACGAAGATACCCACTTTGCGCCGCGCCCTGAACTTTGCCCATCGGCCATGACAACCGAAACGCCGCCATTGGGGCGTTCTACCACTTCAACGGTATCACCGCTGGTAGATGTGGCATATTTTTTTACTTTCGAAACGGCAATTTGAACTTCCATGCTTACATTTTACCAAAGAAGCGAAACTTCTCGCGCAAGTTTCACTTCTTTGGTAAGTGCCGTGGGACTATCCAGATATAGGGGTGAGTGGGGAGCGGAGCTCCCCACTCACCCCTATATCTGGGGGAACACCCCGGTAATTTCTGTAGAACCTTCGATTCTTTGGTAAGTGCGTGGCAGTGTTGCCCTGGTATTCCTTGAAAGTACTTAGCTGTTAGATTTCTTTGCCTGGACGATCAGGACCTCCCAAGAATCACGTTTGTGGCGTGTCACTTGGGATTGAAAGCCTGCCCTAGAGATTGGCTCGAGAAAGCGGGGCTCCCAATCGGGGGATTGGCCCGTAGTGTGGAATAACCAGGCAGCAGTTCTTTCGAACCATTGGTTCCCGGTGATCCAGGCTGTGAGTAAGATCACCATGCTACCGCCGGGGGCTAGAACCCGGAAGGCCTCGGTGTATGTGCTGTCAGCCAGGATGAACTCAGGTGGGAAGGTGGCCACGATCTGATCGAAGGACTCGTTTGGGAAGGGCAGTTGCTGCGCATAGGCATTGGAGAGATGATGTTGTTCCCCTTGTTTATTCATGCGTAGGCTTGTGAGTTTGGCCATTTGGGGGCTGGCATCCACTCCAAACACAGATACCTCGCGTCGGGTAAGTTCTGATTGTAGGTGCCCGGGACCAAAACCCAGCTCTACTATGCGCGGACCTTCAAGATAAGGCAACGTCGTCATCACCCAATCTTTCCAACACCCCAAAGAAACGATGTAGGCGACGAAATCGTATGTCCAGGCAAATTGATGGTAGAGCAGTCGGAAGAAGACCTGCAATGCCCTGGCTACGATTTTTTTCATGTTATTTCTTCATTCGGGAAGTGATCCACGCGCCCAGGTATACAAATGCAGCAATCAAATAGAGGCTTTTGATACCCCACAACAGTGAGCCATATTCGAGGACGCCCCCAGCAACGGAGCCGCTCAAGTTCGATGCCAGGGGTTTCCCCGTTTCGCCTGCTCTCCGCAAGGATTCGCTGAAAATGAGCCCGGCGAAAAATATCGGCAGAGAGAGCAGCAGGGTGCTGGCCGAACCGCGCAGCAGAGGGTGAGTCCCAATGAGCAGATCGAGTGGGAAGAAAAATGATAGCGCCAGACTGGCAAAGAGGAACAAATAGCTCAGATTCAGGTTGACCTTTGCGCTTCGCAAGACGATGATGTTGGCAGTCAGCGCCATCAACAAAACGCCTGTGATTGCCAGTGCGTTGACGATCCAGGTAGTTCCGAATAACAAAGCCAACTCAGTGATGATCTTAAACTCAATAAGCAAAAACGCTGCTCCCAGTAGCCAGAAATGCCAGTCTGGTTTGAGCGCACCTGGGAACGATCGCCCAATGATCAGCAGGCTTAGCAGAACGATGAGGATGATGGCTTGCCAATAGGCATCTGGAATGCTGCGGCTTCGCAGGTAGAGGTAAGGCCAATCGTCGGTGGTTAGCGGCAGATTTTTAATTTCAGGGTTGGAATGCCAGCGTACTAATTGAGTATCGCTCACGTCGATATCACTTTCACTAGCCACGAAGGTTGTGCCTATTTCTCCATAGAAAACATAAACATGACCGGGGTTGAATACCTCAGTCAAAATCTGACCAAGTCGTTCATCGATCCAGGAGGTTTTGGCGCCAAATGTCAGTGCGACAATACCCCCCTCACGCAAGTGGGATTTTGCCTGCTCTAAACTTTCGAGGGTGTAGACAAAAGAATCTAAGCGTACGTTAGAGAGACCAGACAGAAGGGTTTGCGAATCTAAGAGCCCAAAGGATATCAGATCATATTGTTTAGGGCTTTTTTGAAAGTACGAACGTGCATCATCTACGATCAGTGAAACACGCGGATCGTTATAGGGTTGTTCAGGGTGAAGCGCCTTGCCGAAATCCAGGATGGCAGGGTCGATTTCTACAGCATCGACATGCGCGGCCCCATTTCTCAATGCCGCCGCCGCATCATTGCCCATCCCTGCACCAACGATCAGCACCTGATCGCCAGGAGGGTGGAGGCGATAGGGTAGATTATATGAATACGTCGCCTTTGCTAGATCTGGGTTAATGGTTTCGAGTTGCGACGCAAACTCGGGTGACAGATCCATGGCGGACTGATAGAAAACCTGTTGAACGTTGAGTGTGTACCAACTGCTAGATTTGCCACTGTCGGTCACTGATATGTCATTCTCGATGATTTCCAGGCGGTGGTATGGTGACCAGGTGATTCCTCTGCTGAGATAGATAAGACCTATCAGTGATGCTGCAAAGAGGAGAATATCTCTCCGGGGCAAATTTTGCTGCTGAATCCAAAATACGCCCAGGCCTAGCAAGGCAAGCCCAAACCAAACCGCAGGTGGAGATTGGATATATGAGAGTAAGGCAAATAACCAGATTCCAATCAGGCTGCCGATTAGATTGGCGATATACGCTGGGATTGGCGGATGTTTATCCATCTCCCGGCCTGTTGCCTGCCCGATGGGAACGAACATTAACATGATCAGCAAGAAGAAGACCAATACAACGCTAAGGAATAAGATAAGTGCCAGCCAATAAGAAAAATCCCCCGTGAACCATAGGTATTCATCACCCCTGGATGGATATGCCAGGGCGCGCGGGGATAGCACCCGTCCAACCACCAGGACCAACAGAACGAAGATGCCAAACAGCGGCGCAAAGGCATAGCGATAATCCTGTTTATGGCGCACCAATCCAAACCCAATCGCCAATCCTAAAAATGCGGCTAAAAGCGGTAAGTTCTTGAAATATGAAAACAGACGTACTTCCCCTGCAATCCAGCGGATAACTGCCAATTCGAGGAAAAGACCCAGACAACTGATCAGTAAAAGAGAATACCATCGACGTATCGATTTTAGTGAGGTCATGAGATTGAATGGGGATAGCTATGTGTTTGATTGTTGGATGTTAACTTCCCAATAGCATCGGTATTCGTCCAGGAAGGACGCGATATTCCAGATCGTTTATGGCGTAATCGATCACCTCACCGTCGGTATGGACGGGCGTGGTGGGCTCGGTGTGGATGCGCAGCCAGGTGCTATGGAATTCATGTACGCGGGGGTGCTCGACGTAGTTGCCCTCTTCTGGTTTCATGGTTTGGGGTAGAACTTTGAGGATTTCGAGACGTTTGGCCATAGAGCCGTACACAAATGAGAGTTTTCCGTCAAATGGGTCAGCGTGAGGCACAGTGTAGAATATGCCGCCTGTGCGAGGGTTGTTCCCGACAGATACCAACGTTACCGGACCTTTGAACTCTCCGTCATCCCAGGTGAGTTCCATCTCCCATTGGGGATTGCGCATAATCGTGATTAAGGTGGCCAGCAGATAGCGGAAGACTCCTTTTACCCCCTTCATTTGTGTCTGTTGTACGCTGACTGCGGTTTCTAACCCGACGGCGGAGTTGTTGATGAAATAGCGCTGATTGACCTGGCAAACGTCCAGCGGACGCGTGTGCCCCGCAGCGATGATCTCAGCAGCCTGGTTGAGATCTTTGGGGATACCGAGGTTATCGGCCAGGTCGTTGGCAGTGCCCATGGGGAGGATACCGAAATTGGTTTCCACGGGTCCGTCACCTGCTGCTCGGACAAGGCCATTGGCAACTTCGTTGTATGTGCTATCGCCTCCCGCAGCGATGATTGGGTCGAACCCCTCTTGGCTGGCCTGAGCGGCCAACTCTTCATTGTGGCCGGCATGATCTGAGACCACGATATCATAGGCGATGCCCGCGCTTTGTAGAGCAGCTTCGGCCTCTGGTTGGCGTTTGAGGGCGTTCCAGCGATCGGCATAGGGATTGAGGATGACTTTTGCTTTCATGAATTTCTCCAATTTTTTATTCTGATACAGACTGGATAGCACTCCGAGAGAGCTATGGACAGAGAGGTGTACACCCCCCGCCCGAATCCTTTCCGGAGATATCATTCATTTAGCTTGATGGTTTCATCTAAATAACAGGACTTACGCACTTGGGGTAACTAGTCCAACCGAGTTGGGCGAACACTGAGCATTCTAACACCCAACGCGGTTGGGGTCTTACCCTGGAAATGTACAAACTGCGTAAGTCCTGTTATTAATAAGGCAGATAGCGGACGATCAGGGGCAAGAACATTTTCGCCAGGCTCAAGAAGATCAAAAATCCAAGGGCGTCCGTAGCAGCAGTGACCAAAACCGAGGATGTCATGGCAGGGTCTTGACCGATGGACTTGAATGCCAGGGGTAGCAAGGTACCGACAATTCCGGCAACGAGCATATTGCCAACGAGCGCAACCCCCAATACTATTCCGAGATAGGGGTTCCCTTGCCAAAGTCCTACACCGACTCCGATGATCAAGCCGATAATCACGCCCTGAAGCAAGCCAACCCACAGTTGACGCAACAAGATTGCCCAAACTCGTTTGGGTTCGATCTTTCCTAGGGCAATCGCGCGCACGATCATGGCTACATTCTGGCTGGCGGCGCTGCCGCCCTGCCCAGCGACCACCGATTGGAAGAAAGCCAGCACAGCTACCTGGACAAAGAGGTCTTCGAATTGGCTGATGATCCAAGCTGCAAAAAGCGCAGTGACTGTGTTGAGCAGTAGCCAGGGAAGTCTTCCTTTTAATTGCTCGACCACCGCGCTCTCAGGTTCCAGGTCTGTATCGGCAACGCTTGCCAGGCGATAGATATCCTCCGTGGCCTCATCTTCGATCACATCCAGGATATCATCGTGAGTGATCACACCTAAAAGTTGATCCTCATCACCCGTAACGGGCAGCACAGAAAGATCGTAGTGGATCATCAGGCGCGCAGCTTCCTCCTGATCGGCAAGCGCTGAGACGCGGATCACGTCCTGGTTCATTACCCGATCGATTGTAGTGTCTGGATCGGCGATCACAAGCTCCCGCAGCCCCAATACCCCCACAAGGTGGTCTGATTCATCCGCCACAAAGAGGTAATAGGGCACATCAATATCGGGGTTGGCCTGGCGCAGGTATGTGATGGCGTTAGCTGACGTTGTACCCGGGTGTAAGCAGAGGAAAGCGGTGGTCATTCGGCCACCGGCGGTTTCATCAGGGTAGCTCAGGAGCGGCAGAACATCTTCCGGTTCGTCCATCTCTGTGAGCGCTTGCTGGGCGAGTTCTGGGCTCAGGTCGCCGAGCAGGTCAGCCGCCTCATCTGGGTCCATTTCGTCCAGGACGTCTCCCAGGCGTTCGAGAGAGATGAATTCGGCTGCCTCGGCAGTCTCCTGGTCTTCGAGTTCGTCAAATAGATCGGCCGTTGCAGGTATATCCAGATGGCGTAACAACTGGCTCTGATCGTTCTCGTCCAGGATCTCGAAAACGTCAGCCCGATCCGCGGGTCGCAGGCGCAGGAATAAAGATCTGCTTTGAGCGTATTGCTCAGCTTCGAGTGCCCTGTGAATTAATTCGGCGATGGGGGAGAGCTTGGCTAGTTGCGTCATGGTTCAATGTCAGCGGGGAGTACAAACCCTTAGTGTATTATTCGAGCGGCTGGACCTCAATTCCGCGCCCTGCCAGCCAGGATATCGCTTCATTGATGTCGGCGATTTTCCCAGTCAATTGGATTTCCACCCAACCCTCCTTAGGAGTAACCTGGGCACGCAGAATATTGACGGTCAGTTCATAGCTGCGGATCAACTGGTTGATCACCGGTACATCGATCAAATGCGAGGGATAGACCAGGCGAATGATTTGATCGGCCATGGGTGACTCCTTTCCTGAGAAGGTGGTACTTGCACGATATTCAGATGCATTGTAGCACGAAAATGTATGGCACCCCCAGATTATTATGCGTGTTAGGTCAATAAGTGTACTCCCCCCTATCTCGCCTCACTTGCTTGCCAGTTGGCCGCATCCCGCCTGGATATCGATGCCCCGGCGCATGCGGATTGTGCAGGGCACTCCCCTTTGCTGGAGGATTTCCTGGAAGCGTTGGGCGCGTGCCTTATCTGAGGCTTGCCCCTGGAATCCCTGAGTAGGATTGAGTGGGATCAGGTTGACATGGGTCAACATACCCCCCAGCAAGTCAGCTAGTTTGGAGGCTTGCTCCGGGGTGTCGTTGACCTGGTCGATCAGGGCCCACTCGAAGGTGACGCGCCGCTTTGTAGTTTTGATGTATTCCCGAACGGCTTCCATGAGCTCCGCGATGGGATATTTGTGGTTGACAGGCATGGTCTGAGAGCGCAGTTCGTCGTCCGCGGCGTGCAGCGAGACCGCCAGGTTGATCTGAAGGTCCTCGCGCGCCAATTTGCGAATCCCTGGCACTAACCCAACAGTGGAGACCGTGAAGCGGCGTGCCCCCAGGTTCATGCCCTGCGGGTGATTGAGACGACGGACGGCTTTTAAGGTGGCAGCGTAATTATGGAAAGGCTCCCCCATTCCCATGATGACAATATTTGTTACGCGCTCATTATGCGCTCTCAAGCGCCGTGCGAAGTAGATGACCTGTTCCACGATCTCACCGCTGCTCAGATTGCGCATAAAACCCATCTGGCCAGTGGCGCAGAACGTGCAGCCCATAGCACAGCCCGATTGCGTGGAGATGCAAAGCGTGCGGCGCTTTAAATAGCGCATACGCACCGTCTCGATGGGCTTACGATCAGGCAGGTGGAAGAGTAGCTTTTCAGTTTCGCCGTCGCTGGACATAAGCTCCGTTACTGGCGCTAGATGGCTGAACTCGAATTCATCATCAAGGCGTTGGCGCAAGCTCTTCGACAGGTTTGTGAACGCCTCAGGTTCCTCCCAAAGATGCTGGTACAGTCCCTGCCAGATCTGTTGGGCGCGATAACTCGGCTCCCCCCAAGAGGCGAGTCTCTCGGTGAGTTCAGGCAGATCAAGGTCGAAGATGTAGGGTTTTGAGTTCATAAAAAGTCACAATGAACCAGGGTAAACCGAATTGTGGATATGGGTGTGCATTGCACACCCATATCCACAATTCGAAAAGTTACAAAATATCCAACAATTCGTTCAAATTCTCTGCGATCAAATCTACCTCGGGCCGCCAGGCCTTTGCTTCCTCCAGGCTGGTGACCCCAGATAACACCAGGGCTACTGGGCAGCCCGCGTTTTGACCCCCAGCGATGTCCGTTTCCAACCGGTCGCCGACCATCAAGGCTTCATGGGGTTTTATCCCCAATCGCTCTAGGGCGATCTCGAAGAGGATCGGCTGTGGTTTGCCGATTACCGTGGGGGAGACGTATGAAGCTGCTTCGATTGCTGCTAACGATGTTCCTGCCCCGGGCATCAGTCCATGGGGGGTCGGAAAGGTGCGGTCGGGGTTGGTGCCGATGAATGCTGCCCCCGCCCTGATCAAAGCCGCGGCGCGGTCGATCTTGGCGTATTCCAGGGCGCGGTCCATCCCCGCAACCACAGCGATGACGTTTTGATCGTTGATCTCGAATCCCTTTGCTTCTAACGACTCTACCAAGCCGCTTTCCCCCACCACATAGACGGGACCACCCTGTGGATAGCGATTGCTAAGATAGTGGGCGGTAGCTTCAGCCGAATTGACAACCTGCCAGTCCTCGAGTCCCACGCCGTATCCATGCAGCTTTGCGATGTAGTTCGCCGGAGTGCGGGTCGAATTGTTGGTCGCCATGATCACCCCCAGTCCGAGGCGATCGATCTTAGCGAAAATTGGAGGCAGGTCAGCGATGAGCGCGTCCCCTTTCCAAAGCACGCCGTCCATATCGAGGATCAGGGCACGAATGTCTGTAGGGTTGAATGATCTCATGTGAAAGGTAAGAAAAGGCCGGATGGCATCATGTGCCATCCGGCGCTATTATCGGGAATTTTAGTTCTTACTCCGCGGCTTTTTCGGGCACTTCCAGGATTTCATCGACGATGCCGTATTCTTTGGCACCTTCGGCGTCCATCCAGTAATCGCGGTCGGCATCTTTTTCGATTTGCTCGACACTTTGCCCGGTGTGACCAGCTAAGATCTCGTTCAATCTCTCTTTGAGGCGCAAAATCTCTTTGGCCTGAATGAGAATATCCGTGGCCTGACCCTGCGCGCCGCCCAGAGGCTGGTGCATATGCACTGTGGCGTGGGGCAGGGCATAACGCTGACCCTTGGTGCCCGCGGTCAGCAGCACGGTACCGAATGAAGCGGTTACACCTACGGCCACGGTGCTGATGGGGTTAGTGATCATCTGCATGGTGTCGTAAATGGCCAAACCGGCGTACACGCCGCCGCCTGGGGAGTTGATGTACATCTGAATGGGGGCTTCAGCGTCTTCCTTGTTTAGTACGAGCAATTGCGCCACTGTAGTGTTCGCAACCTGGTCGTTGATGGGCGTGCCCACAAAGATAATGCGGTTTTTTAGCAAAAGAGAGTAGATATCATAGGCACGCTCACCGCGTCCCGTACTCTCGATCACCATAGGGATTAAAGATTGTGGAGTGGATATATTCATGCTTCCTCGCTTTCGTCCGACTCGTCGTTAATTTCTGGTTCAATCTCCTCGGCGGGAGAATCATCTTCTGTAGTTTGGGTTGGTTCTGATTCTTGAGGGGTGGTATCTGCCTCGGGTGTCTCCTCACCAGCCACCTCGGTAGTTTGTTCATCCGCCTCAGCCTCTTCTTCAATCTTTGGGGAAGGCAGTGGCTCACCTTTGGCAATGGCAACGAGATATTCGACCGTCTGTCTCAAGGTTAAATCAGCAGCGATGTTGGTGATCAGGTTGGCAAATTGGCCGCCCTTTTGCATATCCTTGACTTGTTTAGGGGTCATTTCCGCAGTGACGCTGCCGATGGCGCTTTCCGTGGTTTCGTTGAACTTGTCAGGATCAGGTTTGATCTCTTCGGCATTGGCGACTTCATAAAGCACCATGGTGCGTTTGACATTATTCAGCGCTGCTTCATCGATCTCTTCTTCGAATTCCTCTTCACTGACGCCGCGAAACTGCATGTAGGCATCCTTATTCAGACCCTGCTGGGATAAGCGAAATTCCAGATTGTCCAGGATATCCTGCTTCTCATTCTCGACCATTTGGGGCGGGTAGGAAAGCGTGCTCTCTTCGATAAGTTTCTCAACCACCTGATCTTCGTATTCGTCCGCATAGGTTAGCTCAGCCTGCTCTTGCAAGCGAGATTTCATGTCCTGACGCATTTCATCGAGCGTGTCGAACTCGCCTGCAGATTTGGCAAATTCGTCATCCAGATCGGGGATTGTGTAGGCCTGGATGTTGGTCACATCGACCTGGAATTCGACCTCGACGCCTTGAAGGTCTTCATCTTCGTAATCGTCGGGATACGTATGGTTAAAGGTCTTCTGCTCTTGAGGTGCTAACCCGACAAGTTGGTCAGAGAAACCTTCGAAGAACTGCCGGTCTGTGGCGCTGTCTTCCTGGCCCAAACGGGCTGAAGAAAATTGCTGGTTGAATAGCATCACGTCCGATTCGTCTTCAACATCCAGACGTTTTCCACTAACACGCATATAGACGATATCGCCATCCGCGGCGGGCCGTTCTACTGGCTCGTTGATAGCCTGCTGCTGGCGCATATTCTCAAGAGCCTCGTCAACCTCATCGTCATCGATTTCGGGAGGCTCATAAGCAATCTCGATCGCTTTATAATCTCCCACCTCGACCTCGGGTTGTAGAGGAACCACGAATTCAAATGTAGGGGGATCGAGATCCTCGACCTCTTCCAAGCGTCCCGGGCCATAGGGTTCGATCTCGGCCTCGTCGATGATTTTGGGGTAAACATCGTCAATCAAGATCTCCAAGGCTTCCTCGACAATAGCGCCCTCCCCGATATTGCGCACAATTACTGCGTAAGGGGCCTTACCAGGGCGGAATCCAGGGATCTTGACGCGTTTAGCCAGCCGACGAGCGGCCTGGTGCTTGGCTTTCTGCCAGGGTTCGTTATCGATTTCGACGTTGAGTTTTACCTGGCGATCTTCGAGAATTTCTTGTTCAATTTTCAAGGTGGCTACCTCTTTCTAGCAATATTGCAGGGCGGATTATATCACGCTCAAGTTTTCAAACCTTTCTGCGAGCGAGTTTTTAAAAATATTTTATATAGTTCTTATACGCCGGTTTCCTCCGAAAAATAGGAGTGCATGGGTGCTTATACACCCATGCACTCCTATTTTTCGGAGTCGAGTGGGGAAGGTGGGGGTCGAACCCACACGCCCAGAGGGCACGTGATC
>CAYWIC010000136.1:0-14206 GCA_964458115.1 uncultured Anaerolineales bacterium
CTTTTTTGTTGCTCAACGCTTCTGTTTTGCCTGAGTTACTGCAGTAGAGTCTGGGATACTATTGATAACGCGGTCCGTAAACAGCTTTTCTCTCTGAAGGAATGCGGTGGCCTCTTCAGCTTTCCTACGGGCATCGTCAACATCTTCCATAATGCTCATGGTTGCCAGTTGCGCGTCCTTAAGATCCCGGGTGCGCTCTTCAACTCGCATCTCCAATTCTGAGTTCCATAACTCGAGCTGTTCGATCAACGATCGATTTTCACGCTGCGAATCTAAGAGGTTCTCTGTCATCTGGTTGAAAACTGCGGCCAAATTGCCAAATTCATCTCGTCCGGTAAACGTAATTCGGTGTGTCAAATTTCCCCGCCCAATTTCCAGGGCGCCATCAGCGAGCTGACCAACCGGGTTCGAGATTGAGCGCGCGAAATAGCTCCCCCCTATTGTCACAAAAATTATGAGCAATGCATCAAAACCCATTATTGCCATAGACATCTTGCTCAGCGGCTCTCTAACTTCGTCGGCCGAAACTTCAGTGAACATACACAAACCGTATTCATCTATCCATGTATATGAGCCATACACTAACGAATCTGTGTAATCTTTATAGATATCCAATCCGCTAACTCCAGACAAACAGGAATTTACGATATCAGTATATACAGCTCGCTTCAAGGCGGCATCAGCCAGATGCTGTGGTGGCGTAACAAAGAAATTGAAGGAATTAACAAGGTACGAGTCTTCTGTGGATCGCAGAACTCCCTTCGCAGCGAGAATTTCTGCAATGTGAGCAAAATCTAATTCCCCCACCAACACAGCGACGATATCATCAGAATTATTGTAGATGGGGGCCGAAATCGTCAGCGATATCGTACCCTCCTGCAACAAATAACTCACTGGAGATATGTATAGCCCTTTTTGGCCCTCGAGGAACTGCTTTTCATTCTCGCGGAACTTTCCTTCGTCTTTGGAAGAAGTCGAAAGGATTATCTTCCCATCGGAAACCCGAATAATATGGATTTTCAGAAGACTGTATTGCTCTACCAACGCGGGTTCTATGTGCTCTTCTAAGAATTGTGTTTTGAATTCAACATGCTGCTTTGGATTATTGTTCTCTGCGACCAACTGATCAATATTGTCACGAAACACAGAACGCAGCGAATAATGCTCGATATACTGTGCATTAGTATTCATCCACCTGATAAAGTCGGCGACTTTAACGGTGTTTATGGCGCTAATTTTGCGAAATACTTCTCCTTCCAGGCTATTTTGCCCCAGCCGTGCCGTCACCACAGCCGTTAATGTAATTGGAATCACAGAAACTGCCAGCAAAAGAAGTAGCAATTTAGTACGGATTTTCATTCGGTGGGCTCTTCAAGAGCTTCAAGAATTGACAGCGTGAACACTTTTTCGAGATCGATGGGGGCCTCTAGTATTTCATATGCAATCAAATCGTCCATCATATTTTTCCATACATCGTAGTCCATCCAGCCAATTTCAACATTTCCGGTATGGATCAACGGAGTTCCGGCTAACAGCATTTTCATCTGGATATCAACATCCTGAACTTCGGCATACAACATTGTGATATCAACGGCCTCTTCGGGGTTCTCAATCGCAAATTGATGGCCGCGTAGTGTAGCCCTTAGAAAGCGCTCCGCTAGATCCGGATTTTCCTCAAGCAGGTCATCAGTGGTGGCTATAGTGTCTGAATACCAATGCACGCCATAATCATCTGGCCAGATGACGTTGATTTCGACGCCCTGCCGACGAACTTCCAACAACGATCCTGCCGCAAAAGCGTCTTTAATATCAATTTCACCCGCGTAGAAAGGGGCGTAATCAAATTCATATTCCACCGTCTCAATCGTAGACGGATCAATATTTAATACTCTGAACATCGACATTAGCTGTGCTTGGGATGAATCACTCACTGACAAAGTGTGACCCGGGAAATCAAATGGCGTTTCGATACCAGACTCTTCTAATGTGATCAACACAAATGGATTGCGCTGAAAAATTGTGGCGATGGCGACAAGGGGATTGCCATTTGCTCGCTCTTGGAGAATTCCCTCGGGACGAACAACTGCAAAATCGGCCTGACCACTATTTAACAAGTCGAAATAATCCACGTTAAATCCGCCCGGATTGATTGTGATAGCGATATTCTCATCTGCATAGAACCCTTTTTGCGCGGCAACATAATATCCTGCAAATTGTGCCTGATGCAACCATTTGAGCTGCAAAGTGACTTCATCTGGCGGAATCGCTTCTTTGGTACCACAGCCCGTCACCAAAATTGCACAGATTACGATCAGGATTCCCAATTCGATTTTCATCATATACCTCCAGAAGGCTACTCCACTTCATGCAATTTCTTAAACGCCCGATCATCCAAATACCTCATTTGAAATTCTGGTTCTCGATCAAGCTCTCTCAAAAGCTGATTGACTTTTAGCTTAAGTTCGATCATGCGCTGTTCACGCCCTACAGCCAAGCGATTGAAACGCTCCAATTCTGTCATGCGTTGGGCCAACTCCTTTTCGGCTTTCACACGATGGGTTATGTCGCGGTTAATGGACACGACTGCAACCGTTTCGCCGAGATCATTCTTGATTTCATTTGCTTTCCCATGTACATAGATTGCGCTGCCATCTTTGCAGTGATGGATAACTTCCCCATCGAATGAGCCAGTTTTGGCAAATTCAGCGAGAACCTGTTCTCGGGTGAGATCAATGTAATCTGGTTTGAGTACTTCCACGTAAGGTTTTCCAATGACTTCTTCCGCTCGCCAGCCATAAATCGTTTCAGCAGAATCGTTCCATCCCTGGATCACAAAGTTTGTATCCGCCGAGATTATGGCATCTGAGATTCCTGCCAAGATTTCGGCACTCATCGCCAATTCGGCAGTGCGCTCGTGAACTTTCTTCTCAAGTTCATCGGCCCGAAGTTTCATCTGCTCATTTAGCAAAGCATTTTCCAAGGCAATGGCTGCCTGGTCAGCAAAGGCACAGACTTGCACACAGTCTTCCTCAGTCATGTTTTTGCCGGTCACCAATAAAAATCCATAGAGATCGCCGGCGACATTGAGTGGTGCAAAGATCGACTGCTCGATACCTAACATTCGGGCAACCTGGCGAGCTATGGGACGAGTGCCTGCTGGGAGCGCTTGTCGGAAGGCTTCGCCCGCATTTTCCTGGAATACTGCATTGCCATTTTTCACGAGTTGGCCATATTTATTATCTTCACGTATGGGGATGCTATGCCCGATTGCTGAAATACCCACCAACTTTTCCGCTGTCCTCATGATATTCTTGGCATATGTGGTATGCACGATTTTAAAATATTCCCGTTCATCTGAGATCCGGAAGATCATCGAGCCGTAATCTAAGTTAGTCAACTCATTGCCAATACAGTCAAAAATATCACCAATTGTTTTTGCGCGCAGCACCGATTGCGCAGCCTGGGATAGCGCCAATAGAAGGCGGTGGCTGCGGGCAGCTTCATTGAATGATTTTTGAAATTGTTCTTCACTTTGAATGGTCTCCGAGATGTCAGTAATCACATCCGCCAAGAAGAGTGCTTCTCCAGATTCATCCCTGATCAGAAAGAAACTTTCTGAAACAAAGAATCTGCGCCCAAACTTAGAGATCATCTGAGTCTGGCCTTCCCATTGGCCGAATTGCATTACGGATGGAATTGCTTCTTTTAAAATTATCTCTTGAAATTCCTCTGTATAATATGAATTAAATGGTTTCCCCTGAATATCCGCCAGGTTGTCTTCTCCAACCAATTTCAACAAAGCAGGATTGGCGTAGTAAATCTTGCCATCAAGCGTGGCAATACCAAAACCCTGACCGGCAGCTTCTGTAAACCTGCGAAAGATATCTTTCATTTCCACAGAATTTTCCTTAGTTTCACTCATCAGAGGTACCTCAATTCCACATCACTCTTGAACTCCTAATAATCGCAGAAAAGCATCGACCACGCGTGGGTCGAAATGTACGCCGGACTGCTCACTGATGAAATCCAATGTTTTCTCCTTCGACCAGGCTTTTCGATAAGGTCTATCGGATCGCAGCGCATCCCATACATCGACAATCGCAAAAATGCGTGCCGGCAATGGAATTTGTTCTGCCACCAGACCAAGAGGATACCCAGTCCCATCCCACTTTTCATGGTGATAATGTGGGATGTCTAGCGCTGGGCGAAGATAATTGATCGAACTCAGCCATTCGTAGGCATACACTGGGTGTTTGCGCATGATCTCCCATTCTTCTTCAGTGAGAGAACCCGTTTTTTGCAGGATTGCATCGGGCACACCCATCTTGCCAACATCGTGCAGTAAGGCACCCCGACGGAGATGAACCAGGTCTATTCCACCAATACCTAAAATGCGCCCCAATTTCAGTGTCATCTCGACGACTCTCCGCGCATGACCCTCTGTTTCGCGGTCGCGCAGTTCCAGCGCCTTAGCCCATCCCTCTAGGGTTGTATCGTAGGCCAAAGAAAGCTCTAGGTTCGATTTTTCGAGATCTTCGAACATCGAGGCATTATCGATCGCAATTGCAGCTTGCGTTGCTATGGTGGAAGCGAAATTCTCCCATTCAGAATCGGGATTGAATTCATCTCGATGAAACATCTCCAGCACACCTTTGATCTGTCCCTTAGCAATCAAAGGAATCCCATAATAGGAAACCAAACCATCTTTCGAAAACAGATCACCGCGCGAACAACTCGAACAATCTTCTTCCAAACAACTGCGATGAAGAGCAACCCCTTCTTGGACGACCAATCCACCCAAGCCCTCCCCAACAGTTAAATTCCTTGTTTTGATTTCATCCGTGGAAAAACCGTTGCAGACGACAGGTTCGAGAGTTAGCGTGAAGGGATTTAAGATCAGGATCGAAGCCGCGACAACTCCTAATTGCCCTACGACCTGTTTGGCTACCACCTCCATGGTGACTTGCAGATTCATGCTGCCCGAGATTGCCAAATCAATCTGGTGCAACGATTCTAGGAATGCCAACTGACGCTGCTGGCGGTTATAGAGGTGACCACTTTGAAGTGCCAAAGCAGCCCGTTCTGCAAAAACTGCGATGATCCGTTGATCGTCATCCGAAAAGGCATTATTCAGGCTGCTCTGGATATCGATAACGCCAATCACTTCGCCGCCGAGGATCAATGGGACCGCGATTTCCGAACGCGCTTCCTGCCAGTTGGCCACGTAATTCGGCCACTGGGAAACATCGGGGATGTTGATGATCTCTGCCTTGCGAACTGCATTGGGCGCAATTCCTGGCCCATCGACAAAAAGAGTTTGCCCACCAAACACTTCGGCAGAATATTTCCCTGCAGCGGCAACTCGCGTAAGTTTTCCAGATACATCATCAACCATAAACAGGCTGCAGTTCGATTTTCCAAAATCTGTATGGAGAGTATCCACGATGGTTTGGCTAAGCGCTGATATGTCTGAGGGATCGGACGCTAGCAACGCCCCCGAGGCATCGTATAAACGGGCAATTTCAGTCGCGCGAGTCTGCGCTTCTGAATACAGGCGAGCATTTTCCATGGCAATTGCCAGTTGGTCTGCCAGAGAGCGCAATGCTTCAGCATGGTGGTTATTAAAATAGCCCACCTGACTATGATCGAGATTTAGAAACCCAAAGGTCTGATCATCTTTACGAATTGGAACGCCAAGATAAGATTGTACCCACTGCGTTTGAGACTTATCTATCCACACCTCGCTTTGCTCGACATCCGGAATCACAATGGGTTGGCCAGTCTCCATCATACGTTGGAATTTACCATCTCCATCTAGAGAGAATTTCAAGCCAACGGCCTCGCCGGGGATTTGCAGGTCGCCGTTATTGCGATGCCGAATTACGCGCGTGTAGCCACTCTCGTTAAGCATCAAACTGGCTGCTTCGTAGGGGACTACACGCTCGATATTGATCAAGATCTGGTCCAAAATTTGATCGAATGCAAGACTACTATTCAGGGCCAATGCGGTATCACTCAAGGTCTCTGCTCTGATACGCTGCTCGCGTTCTGCTTGTTGCTGGCGAATACGCTCAATTGCTGTTGCAAGCTGACCAGCAACCGTGGTCAGCAAGCGCTCATCATCTTCACTAAACGCATCAACCTGGTTACTCTCAGCATTGATCACTCCGATGACTCTCTCTCCCACAACAAGTGGAACACACAATTCAGAGCGGTGGTCACCTGTTTGCACTTTAGCAACATATTCAGGTATTTCAGAAACATCTGGAATACGCCATGGTTTGCCCATTCTAGCTACCTGGCCGCTCACACCTTGAGTCAAGGGAATTTCTACTATTGGTTGATCTTTTGGTAATCCCCGATAGGAGGGATGTACCACAAGTATTTCATTCAATGGATCTATAAGCATCACCCCAAAATGGTCCGGGAAGAAACTGCTGCTGAGAATTTCGGTTACTGCTTCGATCAGATCATCTTCACGGACCTCGCTGACACCCGCTGACGAGACGGCATTCAACAAGGTCAATTCCTCGAGATGGCGCTGTAATACTTTTTCAGACATCTTTCGGGCAGAAACATCCTGTTTTATGCCGATAAAATGGGTCACGGTGCCATCGTTATCCAGCAACGGGGCGATGGTTTGTTGCTCTGAATAAAAATTCCCATCTTTGCGTTTGTTGATCATCTCACCTTGCCAAACGTTGCCTGCCAAGACTGTATCCCAAAGCGATGCATAAAACTCCTCCCCATGCACCCCAGATTTCAAGATGCGCGGATTTTGGCCTAGTACTTCTGAACTCGAGTAACCAGTGAGGTCCTCGAAGGCGGGGTTGACCCACGTGATATCACCGCTACGGTCGATTATCGCAATTGCGTTGGCAGCTGCATCTAGCGCAGCAGATTGCAACCTGAGTTGCTTCTCGGCTTCTACCTGGGGCGAAATATCCTCAGCCGTCCCCTCGTAATAGATGATTTCGCCATCAGAACCACGAATGACCTTGGCACTTTCCCGCACGAAGATCAGACTCCCATCCGCTTTTTCCCAGATTGACTCCATGCCGACAATCTGACCATCATCTTCCATTTTTCGCTTGAAATCCTCGCGAAACACCTGATCGCTGAAGCCTGCACCTTCTAGATTTCTCTTGGATAATTGTTCAAAGGATTCAAAACCCATCATTTCAATCAGGGCTCGATTCGCAAAACGGATCTTGCCATCAGGTGTGGTGCGATAGATTCCGACATCTACATTATTGAAGATACCGGTCAACCGTGCCTCACTACGGTGAAGTTCGCTGGCGTAACGCAAATTCTGAAGCCGTAAATGATGTCTCTCGAGAGCATACTGAATCGTGCGCCCCAGTAGATTTTCATCAAAACTCCCTTTGACAAGATAGTCCTGGGCACCCAATTGCAGGGCTTTGCCAGCCACATCGGGATCATCCAGTCCAGTCATAATAACCACTGGCACATCCGGATTTGAAGTCACAAGTCTTGCAACCGTCTCGATACCCTGACTATCTGGCAGTGATAAATCGAGCAGAACCAATGAAGGGCTACTTTCTACCAGTTGATCCAAGGCCTCTTCGAGATGCTCAACATGGTGCACATCACAACCAAATTGCGTGTCCTTTAGAAATTCTTGGATCAACCGAGCATCCCCTGGATTATCTTCTACCAACAAAACAGATATCTCGGCAACCTTACTTTGGGTCTCGGATGAGTGGGCACCAACTTGAATGAAATTGAGTTCTTGGGGGAGAATTTCATCAAGATTTTGATCGAACCGCCTTGCTTTTTTGTGACGATACATAGCCGCATCAGCTTCACGCATCAAGGTATCCAACGATTTAGGCTCTTCGTGCGACCACGTTGAAATTCCCACACTGAAACTTAAATCAAATTCAATATTAGAGCTATTTTGAAATTCATCTCTTGATTGTTCCAGCCGTTGAAGGATAGAGGCGTGATCAGGAGACTGAGATCCCACTGCCAAAACTACAAACTCATCGCCTCCTGCCCTTCCTACTATATCTGAATCTCGGAAGGTCTTGTTGAGCACATCCGCCGTAGCAATTAATGCTCGATCCCCAGCTTGATGTCCAAATCGATCGTTAATCTCTTTAAGTCCATCCAGATCGATAAAAAGAAACGACAGATCTTCCCGAGTTCGCTGGGCCAACTTAAGCTGCTGTTCTGCGAGGGTCACAAACCCTTTGCGATTGTATACCCCCGTCAAATTATCTTTGATCGAAATGTCGAATATTTTTTTCTTTAGATCATAACGTTCGATAGCGTAGTCAATGGATCGTGCGAGAGTTTTCCCATTGAACTCGCCTTTCACCAGGTAATCTTGAGCGCCTGTTTGGACGGCGTTTATGGCCATTTCTTGATCATCTTGCCCTGTCAATACGATGACCGGAATCTCCCATCCTTTTTGAATGACATCATTATACGTTTTCGCACCATGGCTATCGGGTAAATTTAGATCAAGCAAAATTACATCAAACTCTCCTTCAACCATTAATAGCAAACCTTCTGAAAGTTGATCGCTGGATTCAACGACATATTTCCCAGATGCAGATTCGGCCAACAATTCGCGCACAAGGCGAACATCCCTCTCGTCGTCATCGATAATAAGGACTCTGGTTATCCTAATTTCCATACAGTCTTGCCTCAATTTAATGGCATCACAAAAACCATTAATCAAACCATTAACCAATTCGTTTTTTTTAATCAATGATAATTGAATCTTCGTATTTCAGTTTTTCGCCAACTCAATGAAGGACATCATCAACGGCACCAGATCTGTATACATTTTGCGCTTAACTACATAGGCATCTGCGCCAACTTGCTTGGCTTCTGCTTGATAGCGAACGTCCTCCTGCACAGTCAGGACGATTACTGGCAACTCAGGGAAGATCGATTTAATTTGCTTCGTCGTCTCAATGCCATTAATTCCTGGAAGGTGGATATCCATCAGGACGAGATCTACAAAGGAATCGGTTAAAATTTTCAAAGCTTGTTCACCGCTATGTGCTTCGAACACCTTCAAGTCAGGAAACTTATTCGAAAGCCATTGGCGAAGCGTTTTTCGCATGATGTTATGGTCATCAGCAATCAGTATGGAGGTAGGTTGAGTTGAAATAGTAGTCATTAGCTAGGTTCCTTAATATGCCGTTTCAAAATTCACTTGTTGTTAGCCTTTCTTCCATGGAATTCATGGGCGTATCTTCGACAACTGAACGAGAGACCAATCTTGCCTAATAAAGCATAAACCCGACAGAATTCGTTGTCTGTCGGGTGAGTTTGACAATCTTTGTAGTCTGAGTTTGACAATCGAACTCTAGATTATCTTATGCTCTATGGCTAATCGAACCAGGCTGGGGACATCTTTGACACCCAACTTACTCATCAATCTGCTGCGATAGGTATTAACTGTGCTTTTCGAAATATGCAGTACTTCAGAAATCTCTACACTGGATTTCCCCTCAACGACCAATTGCAATACTTGTTTCTCTCGAGAGCTTAACAAATCTAAAATGCTTGTCCCTGAGGCACTTTCCCTTTGCTCTACATAGGCATCTATCAGCGTAGTCGTGATGGCCTGACTTAAATAGCGCTCTCCGTTATAGACTGCTCGAATCGCGTCCACGACTTCAAGACCAGAAGATTCCTTAATTAAGTAACCACGTGAGCCAGCCTTTAAAGCCTGGTAAACATGCTCTTTATTGCCATGCATGGAGAGGATGATTACATTCGTATCCGGACAGCATTCAATGATCTCTCGGGCAGTCTCAATACCGTTCATATTGGGCATGTTGATATCCAGGATGGCCACATCCGGATTTAGATTTCGGGTGATTTCAAGCGCATCCCTACCGTCAGATGCCGTACCAACAACTTCGATATTTGACTGAGAAGCCATTATGGCTTCCAAACCATCCCGGATAACTTTGTGATCATCAGCAATGATGACTCGGATTGTCATGGATTACCTTTTTGGTGCGACAACCTTTATAGTTGTTCCTTGATTGGCTATGGTTTCTACTGAGATATTGCCGCCAATCGCTTCGGCTCGCTCACGCATATTTATCAATCCCCAACCGCGGCGCCTGCCTACCTCTTGGGGAATCGATCTTTCGAAGCCAGAACCATCATCACGGATCAACAACTCGATATCGTCATGGACTTCCTTCAAAGTGATTGTGACCTGTGTTGCCTTTGCATGTCGGGTTACATTGGCAAGGGCTTCTTGCGTTATGCGGAAAAGGGCATTTTCAATCTGACCGGTCAAGCGCGGCTCGATGCCCCTGCCGATCACGCGTGATTCTATTCCGGTTTGTTCTGTAAAACGATCGCCGTACCAACTTAACGCGGAAAATAATCCATAATCATCCAACACGGAAGGGCGTAAATCATCCATCACACCACGGATATTGAATATAACCTCATCAACGAGAGATAACGAGTCGTCCACAAATGATAATTCGCTGACGCTCCCAGTCTGGGCAATCTGCTCACGGACAAGATTCAGATTGAAGGCTAACACAGCCAGGGATTGGCCAACCTGATCATGCAATTCACGCGCTAAATTGCGGCGTTCGGCCTGTTCGGTTTCAGCAAGACGCATGGTCAAAGATCTTAATTCCTGAGTCCGCTTGCGAAGTGCTCCCGCCGCTTGAGCATTCTTTAGTGCGATCGCCGCCTGCGTAGAAAGCTGCATCAACAAATAGATATCTTCCTTGGTGTACGCTGGTCCTGCTTCTTCAGCGCGGAGATTGACAACACCGAGGAATTCCTGCGACCACTGGATCGGAACACCGATCACACAGCGATCATAATCGGGCCATTTTGGTGACTTCCCTTCCCAATGCTTATAGGATTCAATAACCATTGGCTCCCCCGTTTGCCATATTCGTCCAGAAAGGCCCTCACCACATTTAAGAGTCGTGCCTAGAGGCAGGGCATCACCATGCGAGACCACCCACTCCAGCAAATCATCTTTGGGCCGGTACAAGAAAACTCCCCCAGCTTCTCCGCCCAAAAGATCTATGGCGTGCTCGACGATTTTTTTAAGCAATAGATCAACTTCAAGCTGTGCGGCAATATCCAGACCTACCTCGCGCAAGGATTCTAGCTGTTGAGTTCGGAGTTGAATCGCCTCTTGTGCTTGAACGCGTTCGGTGATATCACGAACAATACTTTGCAAGTAACTGGGATTGCCTTGGTCATCGTACACCAATGACACGTTCACCTCACCTGGAAAGGATTCTCCGTCTTTCTTGAGAAACTGCCTCCGATATGTGTCAACTTTTCGACCCTCTCTTAATTCAGCTAACACATCCTCGGACTTCTTAGTTTCACTTGGCACGACAACTTTCTGAAAACTTAATCCGATCAATTCGTCAAGTTCATAACCCAGCATTTCGGTGGCTTTTTGATTTGCTCCCAGGTGTACCCCCTCAAGATCCAGCATGAAGATTCCATCATTAGCACCTTCAAAAAGGGTCCGGTAGGTCTCTTCACTTTTCCTCAACGCTTCAGCAGCCATGGCATTTTGCAGCGCAATGCTGGCCTGGTTGGCGAATACTTCTATGCCTGGAAGATCCGCTTTGGAAAGACCATCTCCCATAACGGAAAGCAGACCATATGCCTGGTCACCCAGAACCAAAGGAGCACAAATAGACACTCTTAGCCCCAGGATATCAGCCAATCTATTGGCGTGCGGTTTTGCAATATCAGGCAGTGCCTCCTCGATTACCTCTCTGCCGTCCAAATTTAGGATTGCTTCTCCTCGTTCAATGAGCGATTGGAAAAAACCGTTAGGTTGTAGACGTAACCTAAACCCCTCGGGGGGGAATCCAGTCAATTTTTCAGCTGGCTTGATCGTTTTAGAACTATAAGACAAATAAACTAATTCCAGGTACTGCTGGTCACTTGAAAAAATACCAATTGCTGCCTGGTAACCAAGTTTGCGGATTTCTTCGCCAACAGTCTCGTAGATTTTCTGCGGCAAAAGTGTCCGCTGGACAGCTTGTCCAGCCTGACTCAGCGCCAGCAACAATTTCTGGCTCCGAGCGCGGGCTTGTTCCGCTTCTTTGCGCTCTGTTATGTCGCGAACTGCGCCAAAAATGTATGTAGTACGAGATTCTTCTGAATCCCAAATCGCTCGAGCCCGGTCCTCCATCCAGTGAATTGCACCATCTTTTGTCTGGATGCGATACTCGATAGTTTTTGCTTCACCTCTCATTAGCGCATCATACTGCGATTGGGCAATTGGGGTGTCGTCTGGGATCATAAGCTTTTCCCATCCCCCCATTGAGGTTAGTTCAACCTGTGAATATCCAGTGATTCGTTCAAGTGCCCCGGTAACCCATTCGATTGATATCGTCCCATCTGGGAGAACCTTATATCCATATGCATAATCAGAGGTGATTTCCGACACCATACGATAGCGACTCTCGCTGGCGATCAGTGCTTCTTGGGCTTGCTTGCTCTCGGTGATGTCCTGAACGATGACGATCACACCCAGAATAGCCCCGCTTGGATCGAGATAGGGTAATTTATCGGCGTTTCCCCAGCGGATTTCTCCCTTGGCAGTTTGATACTCTTCGATGACCCCTAATTTTGGCTTTTTCGTCTGATAAACTTCTATGTTGTCATTGTGAAACCTCTCAGCCAAATGCTCAGGGAAAATGTCGTAATAAGTCCTTCCAATCAGCTTGTCAAAGGGCAACCCTGCTACTTCCGCTGCTGCCCTATTTGCCCGCAATATCCTGCCTGCGGGATCGAAATACAGGATCATATCTGGCATCGCATCGACGATAGTCTCGTAATCTCTGCGCTGGGCCATCAAGCGTTTTTCAACAAGTTTTCTCTCGCTGATATCTCGGTTTATAGTCACGCCACCTACGATATTTCCATCAGTGTCTCTTACCAATGAGACAGATGCCCAAATAGTGATGGGCTTACCTGATTTCGTCTGCTGAACCATTTCCCCCACCCATTGATCTTCATCCCTCAAGATGGTTTGGGCCTCTTCCTTAGAAGCCGCTATATATTGAGAATGCAACAATTCATCGATGTTTCGTCCGGCTGATTCTTGCTCAGTCCACCCATAGATCGTCTCGGCAGCACGGTTCCATGAGACGATATTTTGGTCATTATCGGTAGCAATGATTGCCTCCGAAATTTCGTTTAGCAATTGCGCTTGATAGCGAATGCGTTCTTCTGCTTCTTCGCGCTCAATACGCAAATTCAGAGCCTCGAGGGCGCTGATGATGATATGAGGTAGCCGCCTGATATGTGAGGGCGATTTGATCACATAATCCGCGGCACCACGTTTGATCGCTTCAGCTGCGATCTCTTCGGATCCCGTCCCTGTCACAATGATCACGGGAGTACCAGGCAAGTGCTTTTGTACCGCGTCCATAACTTGCAAGCCGGTAAACCCTAGAATGTTGAAATCACTAAGCACCAGGTCGTATTCTTCTACCAAGAGCAGGGCATCGAATTCCTGGCGCGAAGAAGCTTCAACCAATTCGAAATCAGCTACATCACTCTGCAATGCATCACGAACCAGGGCGCGATCAAGCGGATAATCGTCGATATACAAAATGCGGATAGGTCGATCTTTCATATTTCTATGATTTTGGCCATTGGTAATTTCACTACGAAGGTTGTTCCAAATCCATCAGCAGCCTCAACTTCAATTTCACCATTCATCAATTGGGTTGCTTTTTTCACCAATGCCAACCCAATCCCTGTACCTGAAATACGCTCATCATTATGAAGGCGCTGAAAAATGGTAAAAACCTGATGGTGATGCTCCTCAGGAATGCCAATGCCATTATCACTGACCCGGATAATAGCATAATCAGATTCTTCATGCCAGGAGAGCTCAACGCGGGGGTTATCATCAGGGCGTTGATATTTTAGGGCATTATCGAAAAGATTCAGGAAAATTTGGAAAAGGGGGGTGCGGTCCCCAAAAAGAACTGGGAAACTCGCAGGGAGTCTGATTTCCGCCTGGTGCTGACGAATGGTTTCGGCCAGGCTGTCTAAAACTTCGTCGATAATGATTTCTAATTCTACAGGTATAGCATGTTCGGACCTGCGACCAAGTCGTGAGTATTCCAACAGGTCATCTATTAGTGACTCTACTGCAGTAACTCAGGCAAAACAGAAGCGTTGAGCAACAAAA
>CAYWIC010000137.1:0-14131 GCA_964458115.1 uncultured Anaerolineales bacterium
TTTATATTTTTTTTTTTTTTTTTTTTTTGGGGGGTTAAACTCCCTTTTTTTGGGGGGGGGGGGGGGCCCCCCCCCCCCCCCCACCCCTACATCTGGATAGTCCCACGGCGTTTCCCAGAGACCCGGATAAGAATTTGATTGAAAGGCTATCGCTATCAACTAATTTGAAGTAGATAGACAAAGATCTTGCTTAGGAAGGTATGATCATGAAAAAAGTCAAACTCGGAAATACAGATACTAATGTCAGCACACTGTGCCTGGGAGCGATGTATTTTGGCACAAAGCAGACCCAGGATGAGTCGTTCACCCTGCTGGATCAGTTTGCTGAAGCAGGGGGGAACTTCATCGATACGGCAAATATCTATGCCCATTGGATACCCAATGGAGAAGGGGGTGACAGCGAAACCTGTATCGGTCGATGGATTAGAGCGTGCGGAAACCGCGATAAAGTTGTCGTCGCGACAAAAGTGGGTTTTCCCTACAATAATGTTCCCCAATCGTTGAAGGCAAATATCATCGAAGAAGAATGCAATAAAAGTCTTCGACGAATGGGATTAGAGACAATTGATCTCTTTTATGCTCATGTCGATGATCGCAGCACACCCATCGAAGAAACGCTAGAAGCATTTCATCGTTTAGTACTGGCCGGAAAGGTTCGTTATATTGGTGCCAGTAATTACATGGCCTGGAGATTGGAAGAAGCAAGCTGGAAAAGTGAGAGAAATGGCTGGCCTGAATATCAATGTGTTCAGCAGCGACATACCTATCTCCGTAGAATTCAGGGCACAACCGTCGGCGACCCTCAAGTTGACTTGAACGATGATCTACAAGACTACTGCCGAAATAGGGATCTCACATTGCTGGCATACTCGCCATTGCTAAGCGGGGCATACACTCGGGAAGATCGACAATTGGATGAGAGATTCCTTGGTGCCGATACTGATAAGCGTATGACAACCCTAAGAGCCGTGGCCGCAGAAATTGGTGCGACCCTCAACCAGGTCGTTCTGGCATGGATGTTGGGAAGTGACCCGCAAGTTATACCTCTGATTGCGGCCAGTTCGAAGGAGCAAATGGCCGAAAACCTGGCAGTGGTAGATATTCAATTGACGAAGGAGCAAATGGATCGGCTAAATACCGCTGGGCCACCGAAAACGCAATGAAATCACCTGCTCTTGCTTAGCGTATCGACTGCCTGACGTAGCACAACGAAAATCGCCTGGGAAAAATGAAGGTTCTTGGGGAAGAGCCTCCATGAGAGACCTCTCCTTTGGACGTATGGGGTGTGGTTTGCACGCCCCGTACATCCAAAGGGGGTGACATCCAAGGTTATTCCCGGAGAACCACTAGGAGGTGATATTGAAGATTTTGCTTGGTTACCAGCTCATGAATCTGCATATCACTCCTGAGATCTCAACCTGTACTCCGTTGAGTTTCATCTTTATGATTTCGTCTTTATTTCAGATGCTCGCAGCCTCAAGCTGGTAAAGGATTGAATTGATGTTATTGATAGAGAATCTCGTCAGGAGAATTTGTAGTGTTCAAGATGCCCATTGGTCTCTATGAAAAAGCATTGCCCGTTGATCTGTCGTGGGAAGAACGCCTGACAACTGCGGGACAGGCTGGTTATAACTATGTGGAGATTTCCATCGATGAGAGCGATGAGCGCCTGTCCCGTCTGGATTGGCCAGCCTCCAGGCGGGCAGCTTTGCGTCAATCCATTGCCAATACCGATGTGAAGATCATCACCATGTGCTTGAGCGGACATCGCAAATACGCCCTCGGCAGTCATGATCCTGCCATTCGCCAACAAGGGTTAGAAATTTTATTCAAGGCGATTGACTTTGCCGCAGATATTGGATTACGCGTCGTACAGGTCATGGGCTATGATGTTTTCTACGAGACCAGTGATGATCAGACCGCAAATCATTTCATGGAAGGCCTTTACCGTGGTACCCAGTATGCCGGACAGGCTGGAATGATGCTTGGCCTGGAAAATCTGGATACGCCCTTCGTGGAAAATCTGAGCCAGGCTCTCGCGATAATTCATGAAATCAATTCGCCCTGGCTGCGTTTGTATCCCGATATTGGAAATCTGGCAGCGGCAGGGTATTCCCCCCCCGAGGAAATTGCACGTGCCAAAGACCAAATTCTTGGTATCCATATCAAGGACGCAATGCCAAAGGTCATTCGTGGGATACCTTTCGAGCAGGGAATTGTCCCATTTCGAGAGACATTTCGTGCATTAGCTGAATCGAAGTTTTGGGGGCTGTTGGGTGTCGAAATTTGGGGTGATCGACATACCGGTGAGGATCCTGTTTCCGCAGCTGTTGCTGCCAGGAAATTCGTGGAAGAATTGGTGGCTGCCGAAACCTGGGCAACTGCTCGCCCTTCCAACGTTGTGATAACTGTAGATCGTTCTCCAAGTAATGTCGGGGTGATCCTCCAAAGTTAGGAGAGAGTGGGGTGCAGCACTCCACTCTCTCCGACATTTCTTGGAGAACCAAGAGTTCTCATTATCAAAGATATTGTATACTGTGTGAATATGTGTTACCTGCTAGTAGGAACTCAAATGGCCGTCAATCAAAAGAAATCCTGAGAGGATACAGCTATGCCGACATATGAGAAAACACGACTTATTCATACTGTACTGAACATGTATTATGTGGAAAAACTGACCCAGTCAGAAATTGCGGAACGCATGGAATTATCCACACCGAAAGTCAATCGTTTGCTACAGCAGGCGCGCGAGTTGGGATATGTGGAGGTCGTCATTCGGACCCCATTTCAACACTTGTTTGACCTGGAAAACCGCTTGAAAGCTGTCTTTGGTTTACACGCAGCAATCGTCATTCCCGCCGTGGGAAACAGCAGCAGTTCGCTGCTCAATGCCATTGGAACCGTGGGCGCGGGTTTCTTACTTGAGCATCTTCGCGATGGTGAAGTGCTGGCAATCACTCCAGGGACAACGGTCCAGGCTGTCGTAAAGTCCATCGATGCCTCTCGCCCATACAAGATCGAAATCGTTCCAATTCTGGGCGCGATCCAGGGCAACATCGAAAGCGATATGAATTACCTGGCTACACATATGGCAGAACGCTTGGACGCCAAATCGTACCAGCTTCATGCGCCAGCCTTTGTCGATACCAAGGAGCACTGTGAAACTTTGCGCTCGATGACACCGGTCAAGGAAATTCTAGATATCGCCCGCAATGCTAATATTGCCCTGCTGGGTGTTGGTACGGTTGACCCGGAAGCATCTCGTTTCGTTCAGTTCACAGCTCTTTCAGCAGAAGATATGAAACAGATTGCCGAAGGTAGTGGAGGCGTCGGGGAAATCGGGGCCTATGTGTATGATATCGAAGGGAATCCCTGTGCTGACGAGTATGCAGATCGGGTAATTGGCCTCACATTGGATGAGATCCATCAAATCCCCTTCAGAATTGGTGTAGCAGCCTCCGCTGCCAAGGCACTCCCCATCTATGGCGCTCTCCGGGGAGGCTATTTGCACGCTTTGATTACCGACGAGACTGCTGCCCAAGGCGTCCTTAAAATTTTTGACGAGGAATTTCGCAAAAAACAATAATCTTAGGACTTATGCAGTTCAGCGAGAAAATGGCTGGGAATAGGGGGTGGGGGCTACGCCCCTACCCCCTATTCCCAGCCCAATCCGCTTCAAGTGCGTAAGTCCTAAATCTAAGGAGATACGCACTTGGAGCATAGGTTCCTAGGCAATTTTCCGCCGAACTGCGTAAATCTTAAATCTTTTGGAGTTCTATCATGTTATTGGAAGACCTGCGTGAGATCGTTTGGAAGTGCAATCTGGAATTACCCAAAAATGACCTGGTCAAGATGACCAGCGGCAATGTCAGCGGACGAGATTCGGAGAGCGGATTAGTGGTCATCAAACCGAGTGGGGTAAGTTTTGAAGAGCTGACACCTGAAAATATGGTGGTTGTTGATATGGAATGCAGTGTTGTCGAAGGTACTCTTAAACCCTCTACGGATACTGACACTCACTTATATGTCTATAATCATCGCCCGGATATATTTGGAATGGTGCATACCCACTCGCCTTATGCCAGCAGCTTCGCTGCCCTGGGTCAACCTATCCCTGCCTGCCTGACCACTTCAGCGATTTTGGGAGGAGAAGTGCCTCTCGGTGGGTACGCTCCCATTGGAGGGGAGGAGATCGGACAGGAGATAATCAATAAAATTGGCCGTGCCCTAGCCATTATCATGTTGAATCATGGAGTTTTCACCATCGGCTCGTCCCCGCAGCATGCAACCATGATCGCCGTAGAAGTCGAAGACATTGCCAAGATAACCCACCTGGCAATGTCGCGAGGCGAGCCCATTCAGCTGTCGCAGGATCAAGTTGATTACATGGTGGATTTGTATACCCATAATTACGGCCAACATTAATATGCCAATCCACCTGGATGGATATCAGCGTGCAATCATTACTACACATTACTCACCTGATCATAGATATGGATGGTGTCCTCTACCATGGCGACAGGCCAATGCCTGGGCTGGACACTTTCATGGAGTTCTTGCGAGACAAACAGATTAAATTTGTCCTCGCGACAAACAACTCGACCCAAACCCCCCAAGAATACGTTGATAAACTGGCTGGTATGAATGTCTCAATTTCTCCAAAAGAGATCTTGACCTCGGGGCAGGCCGCAGCGCGGTACCTGGCCTGTGAATACCTGGACGGCACGCGCGTGCATGTATTTGGATCACCCGCCCTAAAACAGGCTTTGGTTGATCAGGGTTTCCGATTAGGAGATGAGGCCGTTGAAATCGTCGTTGCCAGCATGGATCGCAAGGTCACTTATGAGAAGTTGAATCGAGCTACGCTGCTCATTCGCGAGGGGGCTCGCTTCATCGCCACAAATCTCGACCCTACCGTTCCATCAGAAGATGGTCTGTTGCCGGGAACTGGATCGTTGGTGGCTGCCCTCGAAACCGCATCGGGAGTCAAAGCTCAGGTGATTGGCAAACCTGAGCCGACCATGTATCAATTGGCTATACAAGAGATGGATGCATCTCCGGCAACGACGGCGGTCATCGGTGACCGAGCCGACACCGACATTCTTGGTGGAAAACAGGCCGGCTTGATGACGATTTGTGTATTGTCGGGTGCGTCGAACCGAGAAGATGCAGAAGCTATCCAAGCTGATTGGATTTTCGATGATATATCGCATTTACTGGCAAACTGGAACTGAGGTGAATTTTGCGTATGTTCCTTCTGGGTATTGATAACGGAAACACATTTTCAAAAGCTGCACTGTTTGATTTGCAGGGCAAGGAAATTGCTGTGGCAACCTGTACAGCCGATACCGAATACCCAAGCCCTGGTTGGACAGAGCGTGATATGGAAGTTTTATGGCAGAGCACTGTATCTGCGATTAGGGAAGTGCTGGCTACCTCTGGGATTCACCCTGAAGAGATTGCCGGGATTGGCAATACCGGTCATGGCAATGGCCTTTACCTCTTAGACAAGAAAGGCCAGCCTTTGCGGAACGGAATCCAATCTATGGACACGCGCGCGGCTGATGTTGTCTCAAGCTGGGACCAGAACATTCACCCCGTGGTGTTTCCGATCACGTTGCAATCGTTTTGGCCTGCACAGCCCAATGCGCTGCTGGCCTGGATAAAGCACAATGCCCCGCGGGAGTTCGAGAACATCGGTGCTGTCCTGATGGTGAAAGATTACATCAAGTATCGCCTGACCAAAGAGCTCAGCGCAGATTATTCCGACATGAGTTGCGCCAACTTGGTTGATATTCGGAAGCGGTCGTATTCATCAGAATTGATGGGAGTGTATGGTCTTGAAGATGTTGAAGATGCATTGCCGCCCCTGCAAAATAGTTATGAGGTCACAGGCAAAGTGATTTCTGAGGCTGCTGAGCAGACCGGGTTGAAGGTGGGTACGCCGGTGGTGGGAGGGCTGATCGATGTGAATGCCAGCGCGATCGGCTCTGGGGTGGTTCACGAAAATCAGGCTTGCATTGTTATGGGAAGCTGGAGTATCAATGAAGTCATTACCAGCCAGCCGATCATCGATCCGTCTTTGTTTCAGACCACGATCTTCGCCGCACCGGATTTGTTTTTGACCATTGAGGGTAGTGCCACTTCTGCAACCAACCTGGAATGGTTCGTGAACCAGTTTTGCGGTGATGAGCGCGCTGAAGCTCATCGACGCGGGGTATCTGTTTATGATGTGTGCAATGAAGAAGTTGCTAGTATCCCGCCTGATAGCGCCAATATCATCTTCCACCCATTTTTGTTTGGTTCCAATGTGCAGCCTACCGCTCGGGCAGGGTTTTATGGTGTAGCAGGTTGGCACACCCGCGCGCACTTGCTGCGCGCCCTCTATGAGGGCGTAGTCTTTGGACATTTGAGCCACGTCGAGAAACTGCGCAAAGCGGGAGCACAATTCGACGCTATCCGACTTGCCGGCGGGGGTTCGCGCAGCCCAGTGTGGTCGCAGATCTTTGCGGATACGTTACAAGTCCCTATGGAAGTTCCTGGTGGGAATGAACTGGGCGCGCGCGGGGCAGCATTGTCGGCTGGAGTCGGTACAGGCATCTACCGAGATTACGCTGAGGCTGTCCAACATGCGGTGTCGGTCGTGCGCGTGCATGAGCCAAATCCGACCCATTCGACACACTACCTGGCGCGGTTTGCTGAATACCGCCGCGTCCTTGATGTAATGCAAGAGCCTTGGGAAGCGTTGAACAAGCTGAATTAAGCGACAACAGATTACATGGACACAGTAATTAGCCAGGTTTTGATGGAAGTGCAGACGTGCATTAGGCAGGTACCCTATGTCAACTTGATGCGGGGAACGGCTTTGCTGCAATCGGCTCCCCGGGTGTTTGTTGCTGGCGCTGGCCGAAGTGGGTTGTGTATGATGGCTTTCGGAATGCGGCTGATGCACCTTGGAATAGAAGCATATGTTGTTGGTGAAACAATAACTCCGTCAATTCGCGATAAGGATTTATTCGTCATCGCTTCGGGTTCAGGGCAAACCTGTGGCTTGGTCACTCTGACTAGGCAGGCTCTCCGCCAGGGAGCAGATATTCTCTTATTTACAACGGAGCCAACTTCAACCCTGGCAGGTCTGGCCGATCAGTCCATCATTATTCCGGCTGCTTCGATGCGAGATGAGGTGAGCAGGAATATCCCTCCCACTATACAGCCCATGGGTACATTGTTCGAACAATCTTTGTTGATTTTGTGCGATAGTTTGATTTTATGCTTGATGGAGATGATGGATGTTGACGAAGCGCAACTTCGGCTGCGACATACAAATTTGGAATGATCGGGATAATTGGATAGCGTATAGAATGAGCCCAAAATTTTTGGGTCATTGGGAATTCCCCTGGTGAACTCCAGATTTGGGGGTATAGGGCGTGCGGAGCACGCCCTATACCCCCAAATCTGCCAACTATCACGGCAATTCCTAGAGAGCCATATTTTTTCCTTAGGGTTGTCAGATAAAAGAGGTAAAGGCGATTGTAAAGGTTTGGAGGTAGATAAGGAATGGAATTATCGAAAGATTTGGCTGAGCGCTATTTGCTGCAAATGTGCCAGATTCGGGCGTTTGAAGAGCAAGCGGAGAAAAGTTATATGGCTGGGAAAATTCACGGTACTATGCACCTGTCCATTGGGCAGGAAGCCTCGGCCGTAGGATCTGTTGGAGTATTGAATCCCGATGACTACATTTTAAGCACCCATCGCGGTCATGGGCATTGCATAGCCAAAGGCGCTGATCTTAATATGATGATGGCAGAGTTTTATGGGAGGTCCAATGGGTATTGTCGCGGGCGCGGTGGATCGATGCACATTGCAGATGTGGCCAGCGGCAATTTGGGGGCCAATGGCGTTGTTGGTGGCGGAATACCCATGGCTGTGGGTGTGGGCCTGGGTTTAAAAATGCAGAAATCTCAAAAGATATTGCTCTCTTTCTTTGGTGACGGCGCAGCTTCGACGGGCGCATTCCATGAATCCATGGAACTCTCGGTGATTTACCAGGTGCCGGTGGTGTATGTGTGTGAGAACAACCAATACGCGATGTCGTTCCCCGCGAATAAATGGACCAACAGCGAGCGTCTGGCATCTTTTGCCGCCTGCTATGGATTGCCGGGAACGTCTGTGGATGGCAATGACCTAGTAGCGGTGTTGGAAGCCGTTGAGAAAGCGGTCGAGCACACCCGCGCGGGGAAGGGCCCTTCACTAGTGGTCTGCGATACCTACCGCTGGCGCGGACATTCCAAGAGCGACCGCAACCGCTATCGCACCCAAGAGGAAATTGATCAGTGGAAGGAGAAAGACCCTATTGAAAGGTTTATTCGCTACGCCATGAAGAAAAAATTATTGACCAAGAAGGTCGTCGAAGCCGTCAAAGCGCAAGCCTACGAGGATATCGAACAGGCGCGCCAGTTTGCCGAGGCCAGCCCGGAACCGGATGTGGCCACACTGGAGGAAGGAGTGTACGCACCATGGTGAGAGAGATTTCCTACCTCGAAGCGGTTCGCGAAGCCATGACCCAAGAGATGGAGCGCGATGAGAGCGTCTTCTTGATTGGTGAGGATGTCGGGCAATATGGCGGTGCTTTCCAGGTTTCCTACGGTATGTTGGAGCAATTTGGCCCCGAGCGCATCATCGATACCCCCATCACAGAATTAGGGATTGCTGGGGCGGCAACTGGTGCCGCGCTGATTGGTATGCGCCCAATAGCTGAGATCATGTTCATGGATTTCACCACCCTGGCTTCTGAGCAATTAGTCAATCAGGCGGCTAAACTGCGCTTCATGTTCGGGGGCAAAGCGACAGTTCCCATGGTCTTGCGTACACCAGCCGGTTCTGGCACCGGAGCGGCGGAACACCACTCTCAGAGTTTCGAGAATTGGTTTGTGCATGTCCCCGGCCTGAAGGTGGTCATGCCCAGCACGCCGTATGATGTTAAAGGCTTGCTGATCCAATCGATCCGCGACGATAACCCGGTGGTCTTTGTTGAACACAAGCTGCTCTACAAGATCAAGGGCGATGTCCCCGAAGAGCCGTATACTATCCCGCTAGGCCAGGCAGATATCAAGCGTGAGGGCAGCGATCTTACCATTATTGCCACTTCGATCATGGTGCCACGCGCCCTTGATGCCGCTGATCAGTTGGCCCAAGACGGTATCGAAGCCGAAGTTGTGGATCCGCGCACGCTGCGTCCATTGGATACTGAAACCATCGTGCAATCGGTGAGGAAAACGGGCAAAGTGCTGATCGTGCACGAAGCCGTCAAAACCGGCGGTTTTGGCGGCGAATTGGCTGCCGCGATTGCCGAGAGCGAGGCTTTTGGGTATCTAGAAACCCCCATTTTGCGCCTGGCAGGCAAAGAAGTGCCAATTCCTTATAACCGCAATCTGGAAAAGCATACCGTTCCCCAAGTCGAGAATATTCTCGAAAAGGCGCGTGAACTGGTTTTACTGAAGGTGTGATATGGCGATAGAAGTGATAATGCCAAAAGTCGATATGGACCAGGAAACTGGCACCGTCGTCGAGTGGTGCAAAGCCACAGGGGAGCAGGTTAACGAGGGGGAGATCTTGTTGGTGATCGAAACCGACAAGGTGGCGGTGGATGTCGAATCGCCCGGATCGGGTGTACTAGATGGCATTTCCGCCCAGCCAAGGGATGTGGTGCCCATAGGGAAGGTGATCGCTTACCTGCTCGCGGAGGGTGAGGCGATTCCCGAACAGATTCCTGATCCCGAGGCCGAACCCCAAAAAAAACCTTCACCAGTTGCAGCCCCCATCCCCCAGGCGGTGACGCCAGTAGCACGGAACATGGCCGCAGCCCATGGCATCGATATAAACTCGATTTCCCCAGAGGTCAAAGACCAACGGATCACCAAAGCCGATGTCGCGGCCCGGTTATCGTCTGACTACATTTCAAGAATCGATGGCAAAGTATACGCCTCACCAGCAGCCCGGCGGGTAGCGCGGGAGAATCAAGTGGAACTCGCCTCTCTCACGGGCAGCGGGCCTCAGGGCCGCATTCAATCGGCGGATGTCTTTGCCTTTTTAGACCAACAAGTTCAACCGGCACCCCAGAAGGCTGCTCGAATGGATGAGACTGAAATTGTTCCGGTGGTTGGAATGCGCCGGACCATCGCGGAGCGCATGACGGCCAATTATGTACAAATCCCGCATATCCGTTTTACATCCCGGGTGGAGATGAGGCGGTTTAACGAAGCCCGTGTGACCCTAAACGCCCTGGCCGAAAAATCCGAAGCTCAGAAGATCTCCGCCACAGCCATGCTGGTGAAGCTGGTGGCCGCTACCCTTGCTCGTCATCCTTTTCTCAACAGTTCTTTTCGTGATGATGAAATACTGATTCATCATCAGATCAACATTGGGGTTGCAGTTGCGCTGGAGCAGGGTCTGATTGTGCCAGTGATCAAGAATGCAGATTTCAAAGGCCTGGCAGAAATTGCTGACGAGGTTAATGATTTGGCAACCCGGGCCCGCGCGGGGACGCTCTCCAATGCCGATGTTAAAGGTGGGACGTTCACGATCTCCAATTTAGGCCCCTTTGGCATCGAGCAATTCGACGCCATCATCAACGCACCCGAAGCGGCAATTTTGGCTGTCGGAGCCACGCAGTACGAAGTTGTCCCTGATGAGCATGGTGATATCCTCTCTCTCCCCATCATGCGCATGACCCTATCTACAGATCACCGCGTGGTCGATGGGGCCGTTGCCGCTCTTTTTATGGCGGATCTAAAAGCTGTATTAGAGGAGCCAATTCTGGTCGCATACTAATCTCGAAGGCCCGATTTATGAAACCAAGCGCCCTTTCATCTTTTACCGTTGGGGCGGCCTGGGTAACCATCGGTATCCGATCGGTTTTTCCGGCGATACTATCATCGGATGGGAGCATTAGATTTTCAACCCAGGTTCACTTCAATGGCTGCCAATGTTGGGTATGGGTGGTGGAGCCACGATATTGGGGGTCACATGGGGTGTGTCGAAAATGATGAGCTGTACGCCCGCTGGGTTCATTATGGTGTCTTAAGCCCCATTCTCCGTTTGCACTCTACCATTAATACCTACTACGAGCGCCGGCCCTGGGGGCGCGGGCCAGCAGCCGAAAGTGCAGCCACTCAGGCCATGCGGTTGCGCCACTCCCTGATCCCCAGGGGACGGACCTTCGAACTCCATTTAAGGGGGGTCACCAACCCCTCAGAAATGCAAAACAGAATCGTGGGAAAAAGCTGAAATAGAAAGCAATTGGCCTCAGGTTGTTGCTGGTGATCATTCGTTGCACAGTTTTCGCTATCTCACGGAAGCCCAAAAACGCGGTTCTTGATGGGAACCGCGTTCTTGGCCTATCCAATTGAAAAAATCTAAGTTTGTATAGTGAGGGGTGCAAAATCCCACACCTCACGTGTGGATGCCCTACTATTATTGTCCTAGCGCTTTGATCTGGCTTGCACGACTGACCAGATCAGCGAACTCGCCTATCTCAGGATCATCCCACAATAAGGACGAAATTCGATAAGCGTGGTCGACGAGTTGGTAGATGGTAGTATCTCCTGCCCATGGACTCTCTCGTAGGATTTCGGCATATTGGGCGACGACGACGGCCAACTGAAAGTGGGGTGAGGCGTTTTCGAAATTGGAGACTACATCCCAAGTATTGTAGTTGCCATTGATCTCGGTGACTTGGTGTGTATCGGGATCTTCCCAGCGTAATTGTACTGTGGCGATCCTGCCTTGTGCTTCGGGGTGCAAGATGACGGCATACAAGGCAGTGGCGCTGTGGCCGGCTCCGATCTCGCCTGCGTCAACGGAATCATTGCGAAAGTCCTGATCGGCGATATCTCGGTTTTCATAGCCGATCAGACGGTAATAGGCGACAACTTCAGGATTGAAATCCACCTGGATCTTGGCGTCTAAGGCAATTGTTTGCAGCGTGGAGGTCATATCTTCGACGAAAAGTTTCTCGGCTTCTTCGAGTGTATCAACATAGGCATAGTTTCCGTCTCCGTTATCCGCTAACTGTTCCATGAGCACATCATTGAAATTCCCCATCCCAAAACCCACGCTGGTCATGGTGATGCCCGTTTCTACGTAATGGCGAATTGTTTCCAAAATGGCATCGGGACCCGTATTCCCAACGTTAGCAACGCCATCTGAACACAGGATAACCCGGTTTGTAGCCTCTGGCCTGTAAGCCTGCCAGGCCAGTTGATAGCCTAACTGCAGTCCAGCTTCAGCATTGGTGGCGCCTTCTGTGCGCAGGCCATAGATTGCACTTAGGATGGTATCTTGATCATTTCCTCTTGTAGGGTAGAGAGCTATTCGGGCTTGTGAGCCATATACTACGATGGCGACCGTGTCATCAGGTCGCAAGCGTTCTACCAACATTTGCAAAGCTTGCTTGACCAACCCCAGGCGGTTCTCTAAGTCCATTGAGCCGGAGATATCGATCACAAAGGTAAGCGAGGCTGGCTTGCGAGCATATTCAGGAACTTCATAGCCTTGTACGCCAAAGCGCAGGATATAGGAGCCATCACGGTAGAACGGTGTGGGAGCGCCATCGGCATAGATGCCAAAGGCAACCTCTGGTGGTGTAGGATAACCCATGTCGAAGTAATTAACAAACTCCTCCACGCGCACTGCATCGGCTGGCGGCAGATGACCATCATTGACATAACTTCGAGCAACACTGTAGGAAGCGGTGTCCACATCCAGGGCGAACGTGGAAAGATGGTCTTCGTAGGTATCAACGAACGGATTGACGCCGTAGTCTTCGAAGTAATTATTCTGCGGCGGCGCTGTTGTAGGGGCGATATCTGGTTGCCGAGCAGCCATGGTTGCAATCGGAGTGGGATTTGGCTGTCGAGCGATAGAAGGTTGCGAAGTGGGATAAGCTGGATGGGGTTCAACGGCGATTTCGTCTGCTTCTTCAACAGGTTGAATATACTCCTCTGTGTGTGCTTCTTTTTCATCCGGTCTGACTTCAGGGATAATTGCCTGAGGCGCTTGGGTGGTTTCATTGGGTGCTGCTGCAGGTTGACATGCGTTGAGGGAAATGGCGATGACCAGGACTAGAAATGGGATTTGTTTTGCGTTCATGGTTTTTCTCCTTTTCGGTGTTGGATAGAGTTTGAATAGATCGGTATGTGATCAGGATACGAGGTTTCTCGGAATCTGCCTTGATACGCACTTGATAGCGGGTTGACAATTTGTTGACATCTTTGCAATTCATGGCTTTTGCTTGCGCAGAAAGATTTTTCGAGCCAGCCAGCCCATCAATACAAATGGACCCAGCACAACTACTATCCAAATGATCACATCAAGCAAAAAACCGAAGAGCGTTGTGAAGACATCCCAGGCGTTGAGAATTGTGCGCGCGGGCCGCAAGTTTCGGAAAGATATCGAAGGTATGGAAGATGCTTTTGGATGAATGTGGATCGTAATTTCAGAGTAACCGTTCCAAGAATCATCCTCACTCCAAACATGCTCGTATCGCAGATTTCCCAGGCGCAGCAAGTGAACCCGAGCTGACTCGAAATTTGATGCGGGCACACTGATCGTCATGGAGATGTGTATATCGCCTTCCTGGAGCCAAGTTTGAGAATTGAGCAAGTAACCTTGGTAGGTAGCTGCGATTTGCTCAGCCTTCTTCGCAGCTTTTTCTACATTGTTGACTTCCAATTCCAGGGTGGCATCGTAAGTAATGGGCATGGAAGGGTACATGGCGATCGGCTCTTCGAAGGAATGAGATGCGATCATCTGCGGGGTTTCCATCCCTGCGCATGCAGTAAGAAAAATGGGCAATAAGCAGTAGAAAACTATCCTGTTCATGGTTTGAACCTCCGTTTCTTAAGTGTCTGAAATCTCAGCGCCTTTTTGTATCCCAAGATTAACTTGGACCGCTTGATTGTCCTTGATATTAGTTTGATAATTCCCTGACATTGTTTTGACAACACAAAAAAGGGTACAGCATGTCTTCATTTGCAGTACCCTTTTTCCTAGCGCAAATCTGAGGGGATCTCTTTGGCAGCTGATTGACTGACAAATCTTTTAGGGAGTGCTCCCCAAAACCTAGAAAATA
>CAYWIC010000138.1:0-14082 GCA_964458115.1 uncultured Anaerolineales bacterium
CCTGGGCATCCCCCACTGCTGGAGCCTCCGGTCGTCCCTCCAGTTGTTCCGCCAGTGGTTCCACCGGTCGAGGGCGATGATTCTGGTGGAGGTTCCTGCCCTTGAGGCGGCTCCTCGCCCGGCATCCCACCCACAACGATCACGATCTCGCGGGCTTCCATCTCTTCGCCCAAATCCAGTCCGAGGACAAAGCCCATGGTTTCGTCCAGGCAAACCTCGCGCTCACCTGAACGCTCAACCGGTTCACCATTCAGATAAGCGCCAAACCCGCCTTGTGTTTCCCATATCAGCAAAGTACATTCACCCGGCCCTATTTCCTCACGATCGGAGAAGAACTCGATGTGGACTTCTTCGTCACCGGGATCATCCCCAGGAGGCGGCTCTTCTTCGAAAAATTCGAGGACCATGACCTCGATTTCGCGCACCTCGGCGCTATCCCCCAAATCCACCTCTAGAATGAAGTTTTCGGTGTCTTCCAAGCATAGCTCCTGCTCACCAACGTGCTCTACGTGCTCATCGTTTAAGAGCACGCCGAATCCCCCCTCAACATGCCACCAGAGCAGGGTGCATTCACCGGGATGGATTTCATTGCGATCAACCTCGAATTCGATCCATACTTCATCTTCCACCGGGGGTTCTTCTTCAGGCATTACAGGGTCATCCCCGAGCGGTGGCGCTTGGTCTATTTGCGTATCGGGTGCCGTATTGCGCGGCATCGAACAAGCCACCAAGCTACCCAATACCAAAAGGGCGCACAGAAGCGCAAGATGTTTTAAGATTTTATTGGAGTTTTCATTCATCCTATTTCTCCTCGCGTGAAATGCTACATATTCAGCCATTGGCATTCATATTCTAGGGATTGATCTTTCGGGTATGATTCAAATACTCGCATTGGACGCCCCTGAAGGTAAAATGCTTTGTTCGATCCATCACAATTATACAATGGGTTTTTATGGAAAATTGCATTCTGATATGGGCAAACAAAACCGTAAGGATTCTGATTGTGCCAATGGGGATAAGTCGATGTTGGTAGGGTCATAATTTGATAAACTTATGACCATGAGTTTAAGGGCTCCAGATATCGAAAAATCATTATGAAAAACATAGCAGAACATTTTCTCCTTGATCCAGAAATTATTTTCCTCAACCACGGCTCTTTCGGGGCTACCCCAATCCCTGTCTTGCAAAAATACCAGTTCTGGCAAGGCGAATTAGAAAAACAACCGGTTAAATTTATAGTCCGTCATCTATTAGATCATCTAAAACAGGCCAGAGAAATATTGGGAGAATATCTCAATGCAAATGCAGATGATTTGGTTTTCGTCCCCAATGCCACGTTCGGCGTCAACATAATTGCTCGCTCGATAAACCTAAAACCAGGCGATGAGATCCTGACTTCTGATCATGAGTATGGTGCTTGTGATAATGTTTGGTCATTCATGTCTCAAAAAACAGGCGCAGCGTACATCCATCAACCTGTCCCGTTGCCAATAACATCCCTGGAAGAAATTGCCGAATATTTCTGGCAAGGAGTCACTCCTCGAACGAAAGTGATTTTTCTCAGCCACATCACCTCCCCCACTGCATTACGCATGCCCGTGGAAAAAATCTGCAAGCGAGCCAGACAGGCAGGCATCATCACCGTGATCGATGGCGCACATACCCCCGGACAAATCCCCTTAGATTTGGAAGCCATCGAGGCTGATTTTTATGTTGGGAACTGTCACAAGTGGATGCTTGGTCCAAAGGGGTCAGGATTCCTCTACGCTCGGCGAGAGTTGCAACACCTTGTCGAGCCCCTGGTGGTAAGTTGGGGATGGGGTGAAAACTCCCCTTACACAACTGGATCAGATTTCCTGGACTCTTTAGAGTGGTGGGGGACTAAAGATCCCTCCGCCTACTTAGCAGTGCCGGCTGCGATTCAATTCATACAAGAATATGACTGGGATGCCATTCAGCAAGAATGTCACACCATTTTGGAGCAAGCTGTTCACAGCATATCTGATATTACTGGATTAGAGCCAGTATATCCAGTTCGATCTGATCTGTTCAATCAAATGGCAGTTATTCCTTTGCCGCACATCGCAAACCTGTCTTCTCTCCAAGCCAAGCTATACAGCGATTTCCGGATCGAAATTCCTTGCATCCAATGGAAGGATCGTCAGTTCGTGCGAGTTTCAATCCAGGGATATAACGATTGGTCTGATATGGAAGCTCTGCTTGTGGCGCTCAAACGTTCGTTATAAGTGTGATCAAAAGAGTACCACATGCAAGCATGCCTCATTCTGTAATTAATTTTTCCTGCAGGTTAATTTTTTGTTCCCCCTCCTTATCACCTCACCCACTGGAAGAGGGATTTGTGCATTAGGCACGCTCACCAATGGGGGTATCGACATGCATATGTGTCAGCGAGAGAGCACAAGGCATGCCAAAGGGCGTTTCTCGCATGTAGACGAAAATTTATTTGGCTTTGACCGCTTGGTAGCTCAGATAAGCGCAGAAGGGCAAACCCAACCAACCGCCACCATTGGGGCCTGCTGCAACGATGAATAAGAACAATAGCGATACCAAAATTGAAGTTGAGAGGGGAATAACCCAAGGGATGTTTGCGGTTTGATAGATCAAGAGGCCCACAATGATCAACAAAAAGCCGACCACCAGCGACATAAGGACGCTGAAATTCGCGGCAGCCCAATCGGTGCCTAACGTGTTCACCACCCCGGCGTTGAATATGTCCATCAGGGCTTGACGAGCCTGTGGGATGAGGAAATGTGCAATGGTATGCAGCACGCCAACTACCAGAATCCCAATGCCAGATATTTTCTGTCCGCGTAGTGCTTTTTGATGTCTTGATTCCGTCATTGCAGCCTCCTCAGATCTTGATGTCAGAATTCGGCAACCGGTTCGAGTTCAACTGCCGGGTACACCTGACCCAGCGCAGGCGGCATTGAGTTATACACCCATTCGATATCCACTGTACCCAGGTTTACGCCCCGGACTCGCTGGAAACCGTTGAATGTTCCTCGAATGAGTACATCCTCGATGCCGAAGTTCATGCAGAACACAGCCACATTGCATCCTGCAGGGATAGCGCTCAGTTCATCATCGAACACATCCGCCGAAAAAGCCAATCGAGTACTGTCAGATGCCTGGCACTGGATGATAGGAATGATCGTGGGATAACCGTCTTCTTTGATGTAAGAGAGAAATTTCAATGATGTCAGGCCGTTGAACATGTTCTCGATGAAGGGCTTGAGAATTCGTTCCTTCTGCGTTAATTTGATACCCCCTTTGCTGATCAAAGTTTTCAAGGCCTCTCGGATGATCCTGCTCATGGGTAAGGGAGTTCTCTCTGAGACTTCTAGAAGGTCAAAGTAATGAACTGTGTTGATCCCAAAATAGGTATTGTATCGAAACATGGGGATCAGGTTCATTCTTTCATACTCAGGCCCTTCTTTTGCTAAGTGAGTCCAGGTTGCCTTCCCGCGCCACATATCCCGCTCGAAGGTCATGATCATAAAAGCGATGTTATGGTTCTTCTGGATAAACTGTTTGCTAAGCCCGGTAACGAATTCACCAACAATTAACTGGGATGGCCCATTAGCCTGCATAGAGGTAATCAAGGTGACATGGGGAAGACCTTCGTAGTTGATGGTGGCCATCAGACCAACCTTTTCGCTGGGTTCAAAAGCCTTGGTATCTTCAGGGCTGAATCGATTTATCATGGTGGTCATTTTTTCACTCTCCTCTTGAGCACTTCAGGCGTGCGATAGAACCCTTTTCACTAGCAAACCGTCTTCATACAATGTCTTCAATCTTTGTTGACCCGCTCAAATGCACGATTTCAGGGTCAACTCCCGAACTCTTGGCATTACCAGCCAATTTTTCCAGAAATTGGCCTGTCAGAAGCTGTGCACCCTCATATGGCCAATCCAAGTCAAGGCGCATGTATTTATCTTTGCATAAACTATTGAAGGCCAGCAGATCCCAGCGGCTGACAGAGCCGTCACTATTGGCTGCGATGTGCGCACCGATTTTGGTGATATTATCCTCACGGGCGGTTGCCTCAGGAATGAGCGGTGTACGGATCCAGATTTCGGTAGGGGTTTCATGAGATTTGATGTAATCAACAGTATAGGAAAGATTCACAAGTACATCTTCGATTTTCGTGTGCGTGAATTCTTGATGCAGTGTTGCATCCATTTCCTTCAAGTCGTACAGCACAATATCTGTGTACGGCAGAATTGCCTCCAACGCTTCCTTTCGTGCGATCCCGCATGTGTCGATGCAAATGTGAATTCCTTCTGCTTTCAGAATGCGCGCTAAGGAAGCGACAAATTTCCACTGAAGTGTGGCTTCGCCCCCACTGATGGTGATGCCGCCCGTCGATTGCTTGAAATACTCGCGGTCTTTAAGTAACTCCTTTGCCAGTGCGTTAACTTCCCATTTTTTTCCGAGCAATTCGATCGCGGTGGATGGGCAGGCTTCAGCGCAGTCACCGCAACCATTACACAAACTGCGGTCAATTTTCAATCCGGTATCCGTCATTGTGAGAGCATGATCAGGGCAATGATCCAGGCAAGTCTGGCAGCCGATGCAGCGCATACCAATCCAGTGCACTTGCGGCTGGGGTGAGATACTTTCAGGATTATGACACCATAAGCATTTCATTGGACAGCCTTTCATAAAAACTGTCGTTCGAAGTCCAGGGCCATCCTCGGTGGACATGCGCTGGATTTCCAATATGGTGCCGGTGAGGCTGGTTTCTTCGATTTGCATTGTTCAGCACTTTATGTGCAGTTATGACTGACGCGTGATATGACCTCATCCTGCAATTCTTTGCCTACTGTAACAAAGTAGGCGTTGTACCCGGTAATGCGCACGAGCAAATGGCGGTAATCCTGGGGGTGCTTCTGAGCCTCTCGCAGCATATCGGCATCCAGCATATTAATTTGCAGCGTTGTTCCACCGTTCTCAGTATAGCCTCTCAGAAATGCCTTGAACTTCTTCCTGTGCTCAGGGTCTCTAAGGATTGAAGGATTGAAAGTGATGGTATGACTGGCGCCATTGGGCAAACTGTTGTAGTAATCAGCCCAATCGCCTTTACCATCTGTTGCCTTGCCACCTATAGCTTTGCCGACTGAATTGGCATTCGCCGTTGGCCCGTTGATGTCGGCGCCATTGGATGGGCAGATTGCGTTGGAAAGGTGCTGCCCCTTGGGCCTTCCATCTGCGCTTGCTGCCAGAACTGAGCCTTCAGAGATCCAGTAATTCCAACTCAACATGCCCGGGCGATATTGACGATCAGTAACCTTTGTTCTGTGTTTCCAGGTCTCAACGCACCATAGATCCATTACATCCTTGGCCATTTGATCAGCTTCATCATCATCCCGGCCATATTTAGGTGCCTTATGCTTGGCCTTGGCCTGCAATATCTCATGTCCCACCCAATTGTCCTTTAGTGCCGTGATCAGCTCCTGCATTGTGCATTCTTGCTTGTCGAACACCAGATCCTTGATGGCTAAGAGCGAGTCGACCGTAGTCCCATAGGTGACCGCGTTCAGGGTTGTGAAGTTGATCTCCGCCCCTCCTTCGGTGATGTCGATGCCTTTTTCGGCACAGCCTTTCACCAGGCACGATAGGTAGGGTGTACGGAAATACTTAGAGCGGATGTATTCGGTATTCTCGTGATTATCGACACACTTAGCGATTATGTACTCGGTCTGCTGTGCATAGGCATCCCAGAACTCACCCCAGGTTTGGAACTGAGTTGCTTCGCCAGTATTGGGACCATCCTGTTTGATCTTTTCTGAAACTCCTGTCATCGGGTTGGTGACTGGCAGGAGGTCCTTGCCCCCTGTGAGGGCTAACTCCACGGCTTTTAACAAGTTGATGTTATTGTCCACGGTGCCAGAACGATCATTGCCAACCATAGTGTTTTCCAGGCACCCCACACTGGCGTAATCCCAAACATTGTCTTCATTGATCAGGTCGGTGTAACCAGCTTTTTTTCCTTCGAGGATCAAGCCGGCCATAGAACGCTCGTCGAAATTGATCAGGAATGGCGCTCCCTGACTGGAGGAGATCATATCGACAACTTTGTCGAGTAGCTTTTCGGAACTATTTCGGCATAGGCGCACATTGGGCTTGGGCTCCAGGATGGGGGACATCTCATCGATGACCTCCAGGATGGCATACGTGAGATCATTACTGGCATCCTGGCCATCTTTGTCCATGCCACCCAGGCTGATCAATTGTCCAAAACTGGCCGTAATACCATTGGGTCCATTGTTGATCATGGCATCGTAGACAGTGTTGCAGTGGAACCAGAAACATTTCATGATCTCTTTGCCAAACTCGCGCGTCATTCCGTCTTTCAGCGATTTCTCCCAATATGGCAATAGAAATTGGTCGATACGTCCCAAAGATGTGCCCGCACCGGGGTAATTCTCATCGGCCATGATGAGCATGTGGTTGAACCACAAAGCTTGCATGGCTTCCCAGAATGTCTCAGCGGGCTCCCAAGGGACACGATCGAGGTTCCGGGCGATGTGCAGCAATTCTTCCACGCGGTCTTCATCGGTTTCTTTTTCGGCAAGTTTTCGGCACAAGGTAGCATATTTCGACGCAAGCTCTTTGGGCATTAGCGCGGCGGTCATCATGGCGCGGTATTGAGCACCCTTGGGACCATTCTGCTCCGCTTTGCTAAGATTGTCGTAGCGAGATTGCAGATCGGCATAGATGTCCTTCCAACCTCGCTTCAGGGCATCCTCAAGCGCCCGAATGAGGTGCCCACTGGATGCGCCAGAGTTTCCATAGCCATGATCGTGAAAGTAGGTAGCCTTATAGCGCGCGCCGTTCTTGCCAACGGTCAATTTGTCATATTCTGCAGCTTCATTTTTGTTGAGGCACAACGAGGTCAAAATATTGAAACGGGCACCCGCTAGCAAGTCTCCCGGCAGCATCTCTCGGGGGACATAGTTGATCATGACCTCTTTATTGAACCAGGCCCTTCTCTCCGCTAAACTCCAAGTCCAAAATTCTGGGTGAAGATCGATATTCCTTGCCATTTGGCGAAATGAGCCTTTCATGGTTGCCAAAAGCATAAACGCTTCGGGGACGATGTAATACAGAGCCTCGTTGTACTGCAAGTCCCAGGGTGTGCCCGTAGACCAGCTCGACCAATCATTGCGCCACGGGCGATCGACCCCCATGAAAAAATAATCTCTCAACCACTGGATGCGCGACGAGAGATTCTTCGGCTCTTTGATCTTGAACTGGGTCTTTTGATCGAATGCCAGAGAAGTGGTCATTTTATGCCTCCTTTGAGGTATTTTCGGAAACCATGTGCATGTAATTTATCTTGCCATGCTCAAGCATATTGCTCATAATGGCGACTGCTGCTTGCTCATCGTGAGAAGAGATGGCTCCGACAAGCTGATTATGGAAATCAAATACCTGTGGGGTATGGGTTGGATCGGAGAAGAATAGCAAAGCTCCGTTGATGTAGAGATCTTTGAAGGAATTCAATAATAGGGGGTAGAAAATATTGTCAGTCGCCATAGCTATCAGGTGATGAAATTTGAAGTCAATTTGGGTGATCGTTTCACCGTCATTGATATCAGCTTGTTTTTCCTCTTGGAGAATGGCTCGCATTTCATCAAGCTGTTCTTCCGTTCGGTTTCGGGCCGCCAGGCGGGCAAATTCTACTTCGACTAGCATACGGAAATCGATGGTGCTCTCCGCCAGCTTTGGATCGAGGGTCCCTTGGTTAAACCTGAGCAAGGAATTTAACATGACCAGGGATCCGTCCTTACGATAATCGTTAATGATCGCACCACCACTGCTCAGTCGAGTAATCAGGCCCTTTGACGCCAGATCGAGCAGGCCCTCATGCACAACTGGTCGGCTGACACCGAGTCTGCCGGCTAGTTCGCGCTCCGAAGGAAGTTTTTCCCCAATTGCGAGCTGACCAGAAATAATAATCTTCTCGAAGTGGCTGATGAAATCATCAACTAAAGTTTGCTTTGTTAGTTTGGGAAGAATAGAATCGTCCATAATACTTTGATATATTGGTTGGTGGTAATACCACCAACCAATATATCAAAGTATGGATTGGGAGTCAAGCCCAAAAATCGACTATAGCCTTTCGAAAAAACACTTTGGGTGGTGAAATATTTTTTTGGGGGATATCTCTGGGTGAAGTTATTGCTTAGAGGCCAAGAATCAACCCAAAGAAAGGCCAGTTCATCCTGTTAGGGAATAAATAAACCCCGGGAGCACGGATGCACCTGGGGTCTGATATTCCAAAACTGAAGGCACCAATTATTCAGCAATTTCCCCAGATTGGTCTACCGGTTCAGTCGGATTGGGCCGTACAAACGCGCCAACAAGGATCAAGACCAGTCCCAATCCAGCTATAACGATCGACTGCCAAAACAAAGGGCGAAATACTTCATTCGCCAGGAACGTACTGGCGGTTAGGGCCTCTTCACGGAAAAACGGAGTCACATCCCTCAAGGGCCCTAAGGCTAGTGCAGCAGCTAGCACAGTTTGGTACAAAAGAGCTAAACCCAAGAGCAGCAAGCCATCAATCACCAAGGGGATGCCCCACCAACGCGCCAAATCTCCCAGCGAACGCACAGCAAAAGCCAGGATGAGCACCAACAGAACAACTGGAAGAAATGGCGAAAGACGCATCAATAGCCGGACCAAAAGAAGTTGAGTTTTGATGATCCCTAACCCTGGGATATCATCAGTGAGCATAAATTTATCGGGAATTTGATTGACGACCAAGACCAGCGAATTGTGATAATCGTTAAGCTGATCTTCCCCAAAGGCCCCTGAAAACTGACACAAATTATAGGGGACTTCTTCCCCACTTAGCGAGCCTGCCAGCCGTGTTTTGTAATCAGCCACTTCTCCTTCGGTACAGGGAGAAAGCGTATCGTAGACTACCTGAATAGCGTTTTCACCATGGACTGAACTAACCCGGTCTTTGAATGACATCAGATTAAAAGACACTTCCGGCAGTTGCTGATCCGAATCGATCCAGGCATAAATTCCATCCACCCCAGCTGATATCCACTCTGCCAGGATTTCGTTAGGTAATACCTCAACGCGAATCTTTTGCCAGCCTTCATCACTGACCATACTGAGCAAATCGATGATATCAGGTTCATCCTCCCAGGCGATGATTTTTCCTTCACCGTAGCGCTGTTCAGCCCGGTTAAACGAAAACCAACTCAGTGCCGCGGGGATTAGATCGGACTCTGTGGCCACATCGGTGACAATGCCTTTCACCAAGGTCTGATCAAAAATCACCCGGCCAATGTCATAAACTAAGATCGACACAGGTAGGACAATCAACAGGATTATGAGGATCAAGAATGCAATAATTTTGCCTAGAATTCTCATCGGACATCCTCCTTAAAAGCACAGGAACCCAAAATCAACAACGGTAAAAATAGTATACACTAAGTTTTCTTCTCACAGATAGCCCGTTAGGATCTAGGAACCACCGTGGAAGTTAGCAAATACACAGCCCGTTCGGCTCAGGCAGATTGCCGGCCGCCATTTTGCATCGATTCGACTTTGGCAATCAGCGCATCGAGAGAAATATCTGCCAGGGAGTTCAAACGAAGTTCGGCGTGATCTACGGACAAAAGGCGTGTCAAAGGGTTGGGGACTACAACACAAAAAAGCCGCGCGCTTTGAGCTGCGGTAATGCCGTTAGGGGAATCTTCCAGCACAAAGACTTCTTCAGGGATCAATCCCAGCGAGGTCAATGCCAACTGGTAAAGCGCCGGATTGGGTTTGGTTTGCTCGACATCATCCGATGTATGCACCACATCGAAGTATTCCCACAGACCCAAACGTTTGAGATGGCCTCCAACCCAATCCAGATTCGAACTGGATGCAATCGCTAATTTCAAACCTCTTTCTTGAGCGTGAACCAGGTAGTTCTGCACACCTGGCAAAATAGGCTGCTGGGTGACCAACTCCATTTCGCGCTGCAAGCGTCGTTCTCTTACCAGTTGGCTATCGATCTCTTGTTCTAATTGAGATTGCAGCCTCTCGAGAGGGTCAAAGTGTTCATCGGGGGAAATGCCAATAATCTGCCCCCACTCTTCAAAAGGTAAATCCAGGCCAAATTCTCGATACAACTCTAACCAGGATTGATAGACCGTGCTTTCGGTATCTAAGATCAAACCATCGAAATCAAAAATCAAACCACGAATCATATTATCTCCTTCAACGATGGAACCTCATTGGCTCAATTTGACAAAATCAGGTGGCTCTACTGAAAAGTTCTTTGCCATTTGTTCCGGCAGAACTTTCTAATTTGGAACTATCTTCAGTAGAGTCACTCGTATTTTACAACCAATTTCATTAACATGCGTAAATAGATTCAGCCGTCTCTGGGAAACGCCGTAGGACTATCCAGATTTAGGGGATCACCCCGGCAATTCCTGGAGACCCAGATTCAGCCGTACACGCAACATTGCCAACATCCACACTTGAACTTGCTTACCTACGGTGTTGCCATGTATAATGACTCCGGAGGAACTCATGACCGAAAACAAGAAAAAACCAATCAAAGCCGATGGCGGCTTCTTCCAAAATATCAGTAATGAGATCAGGCTGGTAATGCGATTGCTTGCAGACCCACGTGTAAGTTGGTGGTTGAAGATGATGCCTTTCGCCTCCCTGGTCTACTTCATCTTCCCCGATATTGCGCCTGGGCCTATCGATGATGCGATTGTTATTGGAATTGGCGTGTACTTATTCGTAGAGCTTTGTCCACCCGAAATTGTCGAAGAACACCGTGAAGCTTTGCGCAATACGATTACAGGTCAGTGGAAAGACCCGGAACCCGATCATGAGCCAGAGGTTGTGGAGGGAGAGTTCAAAGAGGAGGAATAAACCTTATCAAAACAAATGAATCGCGGTTTGTCATATGGTTGTACTGCTTCGCAATTTCCTCTCTTCTGATATTTGCATGCAGAGCAGCAGTCGAGCCGATCAAAAATACAGAGAGACCGACATCCCCAACCCTGAGTCTGACTCCTTCGTACACCCCTTTCCAGGCACAATCTCCAACCAATACTCCCCTACCCAGCCCAACGGAGCAAAGTACCCTCACCCCCACAGCGACCCCACAGCCGTCACAGACCACCGCTGCTCCATTACGGTTTGCCGTCATTGGAGATTATGGCTCTGGAGATCATGGGGAGGAAGATGTCGCCAATCTGGTCAAAAGTTGGTCACCTGAGTTCATTATTACCACGGGTGATAATAACTATCCCAATGGTTCTGCAAAGACCATCGATGAACATATTGGCAGGTATTACTATGAATTCATCGCTCCCTATCAAGGGAAATACGGTCAGGGAGCGCAAATCAACAGATTTTTTCCATCCCTAGGAAACCACGATTGGGACACAGATAAAGCAGCACACTACTTTGATTATTTTAATTTGCCAGGCAATGAACGGTATTACGAGTTTACCTGGGGGCCAGTTCATCTTTTCGCATTAGACAGCGACTCTCGCGAACCGGATGGAGTGGGCAGGTCTTCAGTTCAAGCACAATGGTTACAAGAACGTCTAGCAAAATCTGAAAGCCCTTGGAAGATCGTCTACATGCACCATCCTCCCTATTCCTCAGGGCTTCATGGATCGATCGATTGGATGCGCTGGCCTTTCAAGGAATGGGGCGCAACCACGGTGATTGCCGGTCACGACCATGTTTACGAGAGACTGATCATTAATGGATTCCCGTATTTCATAAATGGCTTGGGCGGAAAATCTCGCTACCCGTTCACTATCCCACTATCTGGAAGCGAAATCCGTTATAATGATAGCTATGGGGCAATGCTCGTGGAGGCAAACCAGTTAATCATCACTTTTCAATTCATCAACCTGGCGGGTGAAGTGATCGACACCTTCACACTCTACCCGGATTAAAAAGTAAAACCACTCATGAGGAATATAATATGAAGAAGAAACTGATATTTTCTCTCTCAATTCTGACCGTCATGTTCATTTCGGGTTGCATTGTGCTTTCATCCTCCCAAACGCCAACCCCGCTGGCGCCTTTTGAGTCGCCAACTTTTACACCCTTCGAGGTTTCAGCACTGGATCACACACCCACACCAATCTCAGAAACGCCGATGATCATGTGCACGCCACCCCCATGTGGGGATGGAGAAGCCTATCACTGCCCTGGGGATTGTCCCGGCGGATGTGGGACCACTTGCGCAACCCACACCCCCGCCCCACCGGCTCAGGTCTTTCAATTCCCTATTCCAGATCATTACCAATGGTCGTTGGTCGTCAGCGACTTAACCAAACCCGTGGGGATCACACATGCCGGGGATGGTTCGGGGAGACTATTTATCATCGAACAAGTTGGGTTGATCCGCATCCATATAAACGGCGAAATATCCCCTGCCCCATTCTTGGATATCCGCCAGCGTGTTGGCGACGGTGGCAGCGAGCAAGGTTTGCTGGGGCTAGCGTTTCATCCGGAGTATCCCAAGAATGGTTACTTTTTCGTAAATTACACAGACGGCCGTGGAGACACGGTCATCGCCCGTTTCCGAGTATCTGCCGACCCTAATCTGGGGGATCCCAACACCGAAGAAATCCTACTGACCATTGCCCAGCCATATGGCAATCACAACGGGGGACATCTGGCCTTTGGACCCGATGGGAATCTGTATATTGGCACAGGGGACGGCGGCTCTGCGGGTGATCCCGAGGGCAACGCCCAGAACCTCAACTCGCTTTTAGGCAAAATGCTGCGCTTGAATGTCCACGTTTTCCCCTACTCGATTCCAGGAGATAATCCTTATGGCAATGAAATCTGGGCCTCTGGTCTGCGTAATCCTTGGCGTTATGCATTCGACCGACTGACAGGCGATTTGTTTATTGGGGATGTAGGGCAAAATCAATGGGAGGAGATCCATATTCTGGGCGCTGGAAGCGCTGGTGGGATAAATTTTGGCTGGGATTTTTGGGAGGGCAGCCACCCCTATGAGGGTACTCCCCCTGAAGGAGTTCTCATGGACTCGCCCATAGCCGAATACAACCATTCCCAGGGTTGCTCTGTTACCGGCGGTGTAGTCTACCGAGGTTCCCTACCCGAATGGCAAGGGGTTTACCTTTATGGTGATTACTGTTCCGGCTTGATTTGGGGTTTACTCCAGGATCAAGGTGGGAGTTGGCAAAACGCCCAACTCTTCAACTCAGGCACGAATATCTCATCATTTGGCGAAGATGAGAATGGCGAGGTTTATCTCGTCCACCATGGCGGGCAGATTTTCCAGCTAACGTATCGAGAATAATATAGGTAGGAGTTACGCACTTGAAGCAGATTGGGCTGGGAATAGGGGGTGGGGGCGTGGGGCCCACCCCCGATTCCCGGCCCTTTTCTCGCTGAACTGCGTAAGTCCTAATAGTGGTAAATTCCTTCCTCTATTGGAGATGAAAGGTGCTTCAAAAACCATTGTAACCATTAACCAGGAAACGCATCCTAAAGGTTAACACAGGAGAATTTCTAATGACAAAAAAGAAATCCAAACGTAGTAAACGCAAAAATCAAAAACAATCCACATGGATCTGGATGGGAGTTATTGCTGTTTTGGTTATCGTACTTGCTGGCGTTTCACTATTCAGCCAAAGTCCATCCGCCTCATTACCAGCTGAAATAACGGTTGATGAAGCCTATGATAAGTATCAAGAGGGCACTTTCGTGCTAGATGTGCGCACCCAGGAAGAATGGGACGAATACCACGCCCCCAATACCACCCTGATCTCTTTGGACCAACTGCCTACCAGGGTAGATGAACTCCCTCAGGATCAGGAAATCGTCGTCATCTGCAGATCGGGCAACCGCAGCCAGGTCGGGCGCGATATCTTACTTGACGCGGGCTTCGACCAGGTCACCAGTTCAGCCGGCGGCCTAAAAGCCTGGAGCGCAGCCGGATATCCAATTGAGGGAACCAGACCCTAATATTCAGGCTTAGGTTCGGACAAGAGTTCGGACATTGAGGGCAAAAATCAGGTTGGTGAATAT